>JANLFW010000011.1:1949-45289 GCA_024653305.1 Candidatus Acetothermia bacterium
GCCCTGCGCGTGGTGCGGACGCCGGCCGAGGTGTTGCCTATGGCCCTCGCCTACTTGCGCATCGAGTGCCTAGGGCTCCCGATGATGTTCGGCACGTTCGCGTTCACCGGGCTCCTCCTTGGGGTCGGGGACACCCGAACCCCGATGTACCTCATGGGCACCTCCGTTCTCGCCAATGCCATGTTGGACCCGTTCTTCATCTTTGGGTGGGGGCCGTTCCCCGCGCTTGGGGTGGCCGGAGCGGCCATCGCCACCGTGCTTTCCCGCGGGCTGGCGGCCCTGGTCGGGCTGTGGCTCCTCACCACAGGGAGGGTGGGACTCCGGCTGCGGCGGGACCGGCTCCTGCCCCGCTCTGCCCGGGTGCGCGAGATCGGGCGCGTGGGGATCCCCAACGTCCTCGATCAAGCGGGCACTTCGTTTGGGTTCGTGATCCTGATGGCCCTCGTGGCCGGGTTTGGGACCACCGTGGTCGCTGCGTACGGTGTAGGGAACCGGCTCATCAACCTGCTCAACGTGGCGATCTGGGGAGCGACGAGCGCCTTGGTGGCGATGGTGGGGCAGAACCTGGGCGCCGAGCAGACGGCGCGGGCGGAGGAGATCGCGCGGCGGGGCGTCCGGGCCACGTTCCTCGTCCTGGGGGGTCTATCCCTCCTGACGTTCCTCGTTCGGGAGCCGCTGTACCGGGTGTTCATCGCCGATCCGGCGGTGATCGAAGAGGGGGCACGGTTCCTGGCCATCTTCGGGTTCTCGGTGCCGTTCTTCGGCCTGTTCGCCGCCGCGGGCGCCGTGTTCCGGGGATCTGGGCACACCGTGCCCCCGATGGTGTTCTCCCTGATCCGGCTGTGGGGTCTGCGCATCGGGATGTCCTGGCTCCTCGCCTACCTTTGGGGCTTGGGACCGACCGGCTTGTGGATGGGCATGGCCCTCAGCAACGCGGCGGCCGGGGTGGGGCTCCTCGCGTGGCTCCGCCGCGGGACTTGGAAGCGCAAGGTGATCACGGCCCCCGCCGCGGTGGAACGAGGCGCCACCCCTTGACAGGGAGCCCCGGATCGGCGTATATATAGGTGCGATGTGCAAGCTCGTTCTAGCGGAGGAGGTGATCGCCGGGAAGCCTAGCTTCTGCGGGTACTGGTTCGCATAGGGGCGTGACCTCTCGCTGAGAGGGAGCGCCCGTTCACCGCAAGCTCAGCTTGCGGGTTTTTATTTGCCCGAAGGGGAGGTAGACATGCGAAAGCTTGTATTAGCCGCAGTGCTAGCAGCTTTTGGACTCCTCAGTCTGGGCCGGCCGATCGTGATCGGCATCACCCAGATCGTGGACCACCCCGCCCTGAACGCGGTGCGCGATGGGGTGATCGCGACCCTGCGCGAGGCGGGCTACGTGGACGGACAGAACGTGCGGTTCATCCTGGGCAACGCCCAAGGGGACTTCTCGGTGGCCATCGCCATCGCCCAGAACTTCCTCGCCCAAGGGGTGGACCTCGTGGTGTCCATCGCTACCCCCACTTCCCAGGCCGCCGTTCAGGTGTTCAAGGACACCGGGATCCCCGTGGTGTTCTCGGCGGTGACGGACCCGGTGGGGGCTGGTCTCACCGGTTATCCCAATGTGACCGGGCTTTCTGACCTGATCGATGTTCGGGCGGACCTAATGCTCCTGCAGGAGTTGGTGCCTGGGGCCAAACGGGTGGGGATGGTGTACAACCCCGGGGAAGTGAACTCCGCGATCCTTACGGCGATGGCGGAGAAGGCGGCCCGGGAGTTGGGCCTCACCATCGTGGCTGCAGCCGCCGAGAACACGGCGGCCGTGCCCCTGGCCGCCCAGTCCCTCATCGGCCGGGTGGATGCCCTCTACGTGACCACCGACAACACCGTAGTTGCGGCATTGGAAGCAGTGGTAGATGTGGCGAACCGGGAGCGCCTCCCGTTCCTGGTGGCCGACCCCACGAGCCTGGAGCGGGGGGCCCTGATGTGCACGGGATTCGACTACTACGACCATGGCCTCATGACCGGGGAAGTGGTGGCCAACGTCCTCGCTGGCGTTGCGCCCAAGGACATCCCCATCACCTACCAGAGGGGCACCCAGGTCTGGCTCAACTTGGACATGGCCCAGCGGATCGGGTTTGCCTTCCCGACCTCGGTGGTGGGGAAGGCCACCGGGATCCTCCTCGGGGGCCGGCGGTTCGTAGCCGAGGAGTAGGAGCGCCAGGGTGACGCTGGTCCTTCCCGCGGTGGAGCAGGGGCTCATCTACGGCCTCATGGCCCTGGGGGTGTACCTTTCATTCCGAGTCCTCGCGTTCCCCGATCTGTCCGTGGACGGGACGTTCCCCCTTGGGGCGGCGCTGGCCGCGGCCCTCATCACCGCGGGATGGGACCCGTTCCTGGCGAGCCTGGTGGCGCTGGGGGCCGGGGCCGCGGCCGGGGCCTTCACCGGGGTCCTCGCCACCAAGTTTCGCATCCAGGGGCTCCTCGCTGGTGTGCTCACCATGATCATGCTGTATTCCCTGAACCTGCGGATCATGGGGCGACCCAACCTCGCCCTCCTCGGCCGCCCCTCGGTCCTCCGCCTCGCCACCGGGGCGTTGGGGTTGCCCAACCCGTGGGGGTTGGTCGTCGTGGTTGCGATCTTGGCGTTGGCGCTGAAGTTCCTGTTGGACACGTTCTTCCACACCGAGCTGGGGATGGCCCTGCGGGCTACGGGGGACAACCCGGATGTGGTGCGGGCGTACGGGGTGAGCCCGGAGGGGATGACGATCCTCGGGCTCGCCCTGTCCAACGCCCTGGTGGCCTTGGCCGGGGCCTTGGCCGCCCAGTACTCGGGGTTCGCCGACGTGGGGATGGGGGTGGGGACCATCGTGGCCGGGCTGGCCTCGGTGATCGTGGGGGAGATGCTCCTCCGTCCCCGGTCGGTGGGGTGGGCCACGGCCGCGGTCCTCCTCGGGTCGTGCCTGTACCGGGGGGCGATCCTCGTCGCCCTTCGGTACGGGGGGGCGCTGGGATTCACCCCCTCCGACCTCAGGCTCCTCACCGCCCTCGTGGTGCTGGGGGCCCTGATGGCCCCGGCCCTGCGGACCCGCATCAAGGGGGAGGAGGCATGATCCTGGAACTGCAGGGGATTTCCAAGACGTTCGCCGTGGGGGCAGAGCGGGTGGAGGCGCTGGCAGGGGTGGACCTGGCCCTGGAGGCCGGGGAGTTCGTGACCGTGATTGGCTCCAACGGGGCCGGGAAATCCACGCTGCTTAACGTGATCGCCGGCACATGCCGTCCGGCCCGAGGTCGGGTGCGGATCGCCGGGGTGGACGTGACCCGGTGGCCAGCCCACCGCCGGGCCCGCTGGATCGGACGGGTGTTCCAAGACCCCCTGCGGGGCACGGCCGCCCACATGACGGTGGCGGAGAACCTTGCCCTGGCCCAGCGCAAGGGGCGGCGGGGGCTGGGGCTCCCCCTCACCCAGGCCCGCCGGCGGGCCTTGGCCGCGGCGGTGGCCCACCTCGGGATGGGGCTGGAAGGGCGCCTGACCGAGCGGGTGGCCCACCTCTCTGGGGGGGAGCGCCAGGCCCTCACCGTCCTCATGGCCACCCTGTCCGGACCGAAGATCCTCCTCCTCGACGAGCACACGGCGGCTTTGGACCCGGCCAATGCCGACCGGGTGCTCGCCATCACCGCGCGGCTCGTGCGGGAGAAGGGCATCGCCACCCTCATGGTCACCCACCGCATGGACCAGGCCCTCCAGGTGGGGGACCGCCTCATCATGATGCACAAGGGGCGGATCGTCCTGGACCTGGGGGCGTCCCAGAAAACCAGCCTTGGCGTGGAGGACCTCGTGGCCCTGTTCAAGCGGGCCGGGGTCACGGACGACGAGCTCCTCCTCGAGGCCCCCGTGCGCTAGTGCCATGCGGATCGGCGTGATCGGGGTGGGCACGATCGGAGCGGCCCTGGTGGAGGGGCTCCTCCGGGCTGGGGCCGCGGAGCCCCAAGACATCGCGGGCACCACCGGCCATCCCGAATCGGCCATGGAAGCCAAGCGGCGCCTTGGGATCGACGTGCACACCGACAACCGCGCCCTGGCCAGGGACCGGGACGTGGTGATCCTGGCGGTGAAACCGGCCACGATGCCGAAGGTGCTCGCAGAGGTGAAGGACCTGCTTTCGCCCAGCCAGGTTGTGATCACGCTCGCCGCTGCTACCCCCATCCGGTCGGTGGAGGAAGCCCTCGGCCGGCCCATTCCCGTGATCCGGGCCATGCCCAACACCCCGTGCCAGATCGGCCAGGGGATGACCGCCCTCTGCCCGGGGCGCCACGCGGGGCCCCACCACCTGGCCCTGGCCCGGGCCGTGTTCTCCCCCCTCGGGCGCGTGGCCACTGTGGACGACGAGGGGCTCATGGACGCGGTGACCGCCCTTTCCGGGTCCGGGCCGGCCTACGCCTACATCATCATCGAGGCCCTGGCCGAGGGCGGGGTGAAGATGGGGCTTCCCCGGAAGCTCGCCACAGAGCTCGCGGCCCAGGCCCTCCTCGGCGGGGCCGCCCTCGTCCTCCAGTCCGGCCAACACCCGGCCGTGCCTAAGGCCGATGTCACCACCCCCGCCGGTGTCACCATCGATGGCCTCATGGCCCTGGAGGAAGGGGGGCTGAGGGTGGCCCTGATCAAAGCGGTGGTGGCCGCCACCGAGCGGGCGAAAACCCTCGCCCGCTGAACCTAGCAGCCCATGTGAGCATAGCCCGCTTCCGCGTTCAAGCGCCTGCAGAACTGTGATTCGTGACGCGTCATGTATGATGCGTTACGGGTGTTTTTGTGCCGCAGGTCCACGGACCTCGGTTTCCCACGCAGCCTACTCGCCCTCGTCGTCGGAAAGAAGGGCCAGGGCCCGCAGGCCCTTCGCCCCCAGGCCCGGTGTGGCAAGGAGCGTCTCGAAGCATAACGTCGTCCATAAAGGACGACGCTACGCCCCGCGGGCCTCCCCCTCTCCCCGTGTGGGAGAGGGCTGGGGTGAGGGGACCACCCTCTCCCTGAGCCATGGTACCCCGCGCTCCTTGCGGGACAAGCGTCCGGAACGCTACACTAACGCGGTCATGCTTCGGCAGGACGTGGTCGCCTTCTTGGAGGAGCGCTTCCCGCAGGCCCTCGCCGAGCCCTGGGACCGGACCGGGCTTCAGGTCGGCCCACTGGACGCCCCTTGTCGGCGGGTCCTCGTGGCCCTGGACCTCGACCTCGGGCTGGTCCCCACGCTTCAGGGCGTCGATCTCCTCATCACCCATCACCCCCTGCTCTTCCGTCCGCTCGACCGGCTGTTGCCGGGGACACCGCTTGGGGACAAGGTCCGCGCCCTCCTCGCCGACGGGGCCGCGTGCTACGCCGTGCACACCCCGTACGACGTCGCTCGGGGAGGCCTGGGCGAGGTCCTGGCCGATCTCTTGGGGCTCCAGGGGCCGCGCCCGCTCGTCCCACGGGGGAGGTTGATCAAGCTCGCGGTGTTCGTGCCCGAGAGCCACGCAGACGCGGTGGCCGCCGCAGTGTTCGCCGCCGGGGCCGGGCAGATCGGGCGCTATGGGCATTGCTCGTTCCGTGCCCGCGGCACGGGGACCTTCCTCCCCGAGGAGGGGACTCGCCCTTACATCGGTGCGATCGGGCGGGAGGAGCGCGTGGACGAGGTGCGCCTGGAGACGGTGGTCCCGGCCGAGCGGCTCACCCAGGCCCTTTCCGCCCTGCGCGCCGCCCACCCCTACGAGGAAGTGGCGTACGATGTGTACCCCCTCGAGAACGCGGCCGCGTGGCACGGCCTGGGCCGGGTGGGGGACTTGCTTCAGGAGACCCCGGCGCGGGAGGTGGCCGCCCGCCTGGCCTGCGCGCTGGGGGCGTCCGGTCCCAGGTCCACCTACGGCGACCTCGACCGCCCAGTGCGGCGGGTCGCGGTCTGTGGAGGGGACGGCGGTGACCTATGGCGAGACGCCTTCACCGCTGGAGCCGAGCTTTACCTCACCGGGGAGATCGGGTACCACCAGGGCCTGGAGGCAGCCGAATCCGGCCTTGCCGTGGCCGCGCTAGGCCACCGGGAGACGGAGCGCCCGTTCGTGGGGCACGTGGCCGGCCTCCTTCGGGAGCAGTTCCCGTCGCTCGAGGTGATCGCGGCATGACCGACCAGCTTCAGCAGCTGCTCGCGCTCGCGGAGGTGGACAACGCCATTCGCACCGTGGACGGCCGTCTCGCCGATCTCGCCGCGGAGGAGGCGCGGCTGCGTGACCGGCTGGCTCAGGAAGAGGAGGCGTTTCGCAAGCGCCAGGAGGCACACCGGCGCCTGCGGCACGAGGCCCTCACCAAGTCCACCGAGGTCGATGCCACCGATGCCAAGATCCGCGGGTATCAGAAGAAGCTCGACCACGAGATCATCCCGTACAAGGAGATGGAGTACCTGCGGGAGCAGGTGGCCCTCCTTCGTGCCCGCCTGGATGGGCTTGCCGAGGAGGCGCTCCGGCTCATGGAGGAAGCGGAACAGGATGGGGAGCGGCTGCGGGAGGACGAGGCGCGCCACCGGGAGCGGGTCAGGTGCATCCAGGACGACCTCGCCGAGGTGGGCCGTCAGCGGGACGGGCTTCTCAAGCAAAAGGATGACCTCAACGCGAAGAGAGAGGTCCTGGCCGCGGAGGTCCCTCCCCACCTGCACCAGCACTACGAGCGCCTGCGGGGGAGCGTGTCCAGCCCGGTGGTTCCGGTGGATGGGGGCACGTGCGGGGGGTGCCACCTGCGCCTGGCCGATACCACCCTCGAGCGGGTCCGGGAGGGCCGGGAGGTGGTGACCTGCGAAAACTGCTCGCGGTTCCTGTACTGGCGGTGGCGCTGACCGTTGCCACTCCCCTTCTTCCTGACCCGATCGGCTCGATCAACGACTACGGCCAGACCCTGGAGCGGGCGGAGCGGGAGCGGCTGAAGGAGATCATCGCCGCCCTCGAGGGTCATGGGCTCGCTCTCGTGTACTTGGCGAGCTGGCGCGATCCGTTCGGGAACCCCAGTGTCTACGCCCATGAGGTGTTCCGGGCGTGGCGCCTTCCCCCGGAGGCGGTGCTGGTGGTGCTCCTCCGGGTCGAGGGGGTGGGGTGGCGAGCGGTCGCCCAGCTCGGGGCCAAGGCCCAGGGGGCGATCCCGGCTGGGCCGTGGGAGGCCCTCCTCGACCGCGCGGAGGTGGAGGCCAACCGCGGGCGGACGGCCTCGGCCGTGCTCAAGTTGGCCCAGGGGCTCCTGGAACTCGTCACCACAGGCCCGAAGGACGAGGGGAGGACGCTGGGGGTATGGCCGTACGTGATCGTCGGTGTGGGCGGCGCAGCTGGGGCCGTGTTCTTCATCGCCCGACGGGTCTGCCCGCGGTGCTTGCGACCGCTGCGCCGCCGGGAGTCATTGGGCGGTATAATGTGGGTGTGCCCCCGTTGTCGATGCACGAGGGCACCCGCGCGGTGGGGGAGACGGCCAGGGGGCCGCGGGGGTGTTTACCCCTGAGGAAGGTCCGGACTCCGCCGGGCAGGCCGCTCGGGGCAACCCGAGAGGGGGCGACCCCTGGAAAGTGCCACAGAGAACAGACCGCCAGCGGCCCACACGGGTGCGGGCAAGGGTGAAACGGTGGGGCAAGAGCCCACCGCCGGGGCCGCGAGGCTCCCGGGCACGGTAAACCCCGGCCGGAGCAAGGCCAAATAGGGAGGCGGTTGAGGGTGGCCCGCCCGATGCCTCCGGGTAGGCCGCATAGATGGATGGCCCCCCTCGACAGAATCCGGCCTATGGCCCTCTCCCCCAGCACGGCTATAATTCACGCCTGAGGTTGATCAAGGAGGTGCAAGACCATGTTCGGGCTCTTCTACCCGGAGACGCTGATCATCCTCCTCCCTGCCCTCATCCTCGCCATCTACGCCCAGCACAAGGTGCGGAGCACGTACGCCAAATACCTCCAGGTTCCGACCCAGCGTCGGGTGACCGCCGCTCAGGTGGCGGACGAGATCCTGGCCCGGGCCGGGGTGAGCGGGGTCAAGATCGAGGGCACGGGCCGCGCCCTCGGCGACCACTACGACCCGCGCTCCCGCACCCTCCGCCTCTCCGCCGCCGGCTCGGCGTCGGTGGCGGCGGTGGGCGTGGCCGCCCACGAGGCCGGACACGCGATCCAGCACGCCCAGAGGTACGCCCCCCTCGCCCTACGCTCGGCGGTGGTCCCAGCGGCGATGTTCGGTTCCCAGCTCGCGTTCCCGTTGTTCTTCATCGGCCTCTTTATGCGCGCCGATCCTCTGGTGAACATCGGGATCATCCTGTTCTCGGCGGCGGTCCTGTTCACCCTAATCACCTTGCCCGTGGAGTTCAACGCCTCTAGGCGGGCGGTGGCGGCGCTGCGCACGAGCGGGCACGTGACCCAGGAGGAGCTCGGCGCGGTGAAGGAGGTCCTGACCGCGGCTGCCCTGACCTACGTCGCTGCCGCAGCGATGGCCGCCCTCCAGCTCCTCTCGATGCTCATGGTCGCCAACCGGCGTCGATGAAGCTGGCCCCGTCTCTCCTCTCCGCCGACTTCGGCCGCCTCGCCGAGGAGGTGAAACGAGTCGAGGGGGTAGTCGACTACCTCCATCTCGACGTGATGGACGGGCACTTCGTGCCCAACCTCACGTTTGGCCCGCCCGTGGCCAACGCCTTGCGCCGGCACACCCCGCTTCCGTTCGACATCCACCTCATGATCGACCGCCCGGCCCTCTATGCCCCGCAGTTCAAGGTGGGTCCTGAGGACATGATCACGTTCCACGTGGAGGCGAAGGATCCACCGGACCAGACGATCCGCGTCATCCGCGGCCTGGGGTGCCGGGTGGGGATCTCCGTTCGGCCCGGCACGCCCCTGGACGCGATCCGCCCCCACCTGGGGGACGTAGATCTGGTGCTGGTGATGAGCGTGGAGCCGGGGTTCGGCGGGCAGGCGTTTAACCCTGAGGCGGTGGACCGCATCCGGCGCCTGCAGGGGGAACTCCGGGGGCGGCCGGTGGTCATCGCCGTGGACGGGGGGATCGGCCCGGAGAACGTGCGCCAGGTGGTGGAGGCGGGGGCGGAGGTGGTGGTGGCCGGTTCGGCGATCTTCGCTCAACCCGACCCCCGGGCGGCGGCGCTCGCCCTATGGAAGGCGGCGGGGTACACGAGAGGTTCATGAGGCGGGCCCTGGAGCTGGCGCGGCAGGGCGAGGGCTGCACGCGGCCCAACCCACTCGTGGGGGCGGTGGTGGTGCGGGAGGGGGCGGTGATCGCCGAGGGGTACCACACCCGGTGCGGCGGCCCCCACGCCGAGGCCGTGGCCTTGGAGAAGGCCGGGGACCGGGCCCGTGGGGCCGACCTCTACGTGAACCTGGAGCCCTGCGTTCATCGGGAGAAGAAGACCCCGCCCTGCACCGAGGCCATCATCGCCTCCGGAATTCGCCGGGTCATCGTGGCCATCCGCGACCCTAACCCCCTTGTGGACGGAAAGGGGATCGCGCGGTTGCGGGCAGCGGGGATCGAGGCCGTGGAGGGGGTGCTCGCCGACGAGGCCCGCCGCCTGAACGAGGCTTTCTTCCACTGGATTCGTAACCGAACTCCATTCGTGGTCCTCAAGCTGGCGATGTCCCTGGACGGGAAGATCGCCACGGCCACAGGCAGGTCCCGGTGGCTGACCGGGCCCGAGGCGCGGCGGCTCGTCCACGCCCTGCGCCGCCGCTACGCCGCGGTCCTGGTGGGGGTGGGGACGGTGCTCGCCGACGACCCGGAGCTCACGGTGCGCGAGGTCCCGGGCCCGCAGCCGCTCAGGATCGTGCTCGATTCCCGAGGGCGGATCCCCGTTGGGGCCAAGGTCCTGTCCCCGGGCGCGCCCACCCTGATCGCTGCCACCGAGGCGATGCCCGCGGAGGTCGAACGGGGGTTGCGGGCACGGGGGGCGGAGGTGTGGCGGCTGCCGGCGCGGCAGGGGCGCGTGGACCTCCGGGAGCTCCTCATGCGTCTGGGGGAGCGGGAGGTCGACTCGCTGCTCGTGGAGGGCGGGGCGGAGGTGGCCTGGTCGTTCCTCTCCCAGGGGCTTGTGCACAAGATCGTGTTCTTCTACGCCCCCCTCGTCCTCGGGGGGCGCGACGCAGTCCACGCCGTAGGCGGGGAAGGGGTCCCCGATCCGAGCGAGGCGATCCGGATCCACGACCTCGCCGTGGAGCGGGTTGGCGACGACCTCCTCGTGAGTGGCTATCCAGTTGCACCCGCTCCTGGAGAGGAAGGACGAGGTTTGCTGTCCGAAGGAGCAGGCGGTGGAGTGCGTTGCGGCGGTCAGGGAGAGGGGAACTCCTGCTGAATCCAGCGTTGGAAGAACACGTCGGTGAACTGGTGGACTCCGTTCGTCCTCTCCAGGATCTCGTCCGCGAGCAGCCGGGCGACGACCCGCTGGACACTGGAGGCAGGTCCGAGGTTGTGGTTGAGCAAGAACTCGCTTGCGTAGATTTGGACCGCGGGACCACCCGCATGGGCCAAGACAACCAAGAGCCGTCGGCTCGGGAGGGCAACATGTCCCATAGGTCATGGAACGCGTGCGCCTCACGCAGGAAGACCTCCCGCACCCCGGCGGCCACATCGTCTTGGGCGAGGGCTCCCTTATCCCGAAACCGGTCCCACAGGATGTGGCACAGAAGCTGGGTGTAGTAGGGATGGTTGTCGGTGATCCGCAGGATCTCCAGCACCGCTTCCCGCTCCACCCGAACCCCCGTCTCCCGGAACCGCCCTTCGATGAACTGGGCGAACCGGTCCGCGGGGATGCGGTTCTTGTTCTGGAAGACCTCCTGCATGAGGTGGCGTTTGCTGCCCAGGAACACGTAGGATACGTGCGCGTGGAGCTGGGAGTGGCTCCGCATCCGGCGTTCCACCTGTCCTCCCTCGTCCCAGTTCGCGAGCTCCTGGAACTCGTCGAACGCCACCACACCCCGCTTCCCTTGCTGGCGGCACACCCTCTCCGTTGCCGCAAACAGGTCGTCGAGGAGCGGGGCCTGGTCGCTGCGGGGATCAAACTCGAACTCGAGCTCGGCCCGTTCCCCCTTGATACGCAATCACCGTTACGCACAATGCGTAACCATCCTGCCGGAAATGTCCCCTCGGTCAAGGCGCAGTCGCAAAGTACCGCCGAAAGCCGGCAAGCCGCGAGGGCCCCCTGACGCAATCATACCTACTTTGACCAGAACCTCCGCTTGCGGCCGTAGGCCGCAAGCAGCGCTTTCTTGTACTCATCGTGCGGGAGGACGCCGCGCCAGTCCCCGATCTTGGCAGCCAACCCGTCCAGCTTCTTCGGGTAACGGACCCCATGATGGTAGTGTCGCGACTGCGCTCGACTCAGGATCGATTCGAGCAAAGCGCGGTAGACACAGCCGCCCCCACCGGGCGTCCGGCCTTTTCCAAACCCTTCGCCAGGGGCTGCAGGTACATGTATACGACCAAGAAGGCGGCGTCGCCCTCGGAGAGCCGCGCGCCTCTCAGGATCTTCTGCACCTCGTCCTCGATCACGCGGTCCCGCTCGGACTCCCCGATCGCCCGAAGTAGCATGTCCAGTGTCTCCCTGCTGCGACGGTTCAGGAACAGGCGCCAAGCCGTTCATGGATGGCGTAGAGAAGCCGGTCTCGCTCGACGGCGTCGAACCGATCCCCATGGGGAATTCGCTCCATCCAGAACAGGGCCATCTCGGCGTCGCCGGTTTCGAGGTAGACTCTCGCGATCTCCGTGCACGTTGTGGCTGAAAGCTCGGGATGCGAGGTCAACCTTGCCCTCTCGAACAGGAGCTCCACCCCAAGCCACCGGTGGTTCGCTTTCGCCTCGTTCCCAGAAGCGGGAGGCGAGGGCGCGCGCCTCCTCCTCCGGCAGGAACTTCGCGGCGGCCTCCACCAGCTCCGCCCGCACCCCGTAGTCGTCCTGCTCGTAAAGCCGGAACAGAAGATCGGCTACCCCAGGCTTTGTCCGTGCACGCGGCTGCATAGTGGACGAAAAGCTCCCTGGCGTCGTAGCGAAACACGTCGCCGATTGCCCCGTTTGAGTCATCGCACCGCTCGAAGATCGCCCGGTCGCACTCGAAGAACTCCGCCAGCAACCGAAGGCATGTCTTCCGTTTCAACCCGGAAAGCCCGTCTTTGAACCGCTCGACGCTCTCTTCAGGGGTGGAGAGCAACCTCTCGACGTGCTCGGCGGCCTCATCCGAGCGCGAGGCGAGGTAGAACAGGGCGTCCGCCAAAGAAGACCTCAGCCGAGTGGTTAGCAGTCTCCTTCCTCGTGTGACCGTACCGGTGATAGGCCTGGGGCGATCGCGGTATCCCTGCGGTTATACTTCACTCCCATGAAGTTCAAGACCCCGTCGCGGGAGGAAATCCTCACCGGGCCACCCCTCCGGACGATGGCCCGGATCGGTGGGCCAGCCGTCATCTCCTCCCTCATCTTCACCCTGTACAACCTCGCCGACGCGTTCTGGATCGGCCGCCTCCCCAAGGCCGAGTCCGCGGCGGCGGTGGCCGGGATCCAGGTGTCCTGGCCGATCGTGTGGTTCCTCATTTCGTTCATATCCGGGTTTGGCGGGGCGGCGGTAAGCGCGCTCGTGGCCCAGTACGTGGGGGCCGGCCGGCCCAAAGAGGCCAACTACGCCCTGAACCAGCTCCTCTCCCTTTCCGCGGTGTCCGGGATCATGTTGGGGGTGGCCGGCTACTTCCTGTCCCCGTGGCTTCTCGCCCTCCTCATCGGGGAAGGCACGGTGGCGAGCGCGGCGTCCCTGTACATCCAGATCATCTTCCTTGGGCTTCCCACCATGGTCCTGCCCGGCCTCTTCTATTCCGCCCTCGCTGCCACCGGGGATACCTTAACCCCGCTCCTCGTGAACGGGGGCGGAACCCTCCTCAACATGGCCCTCGATCCCCTGCTCGTCCTGGGGTGGGGGCCGGTGCCGCGGATGGGGATCCTCGGCGCCGCTTACGCCACCGTGGCCGCGCAAGGGCTGGTGATGCTCGCGTTCCTCGCCCTCCTTTGGCGGGGGAAGGGCCTTCTGCGCCTCGACCCAAGCGCCCTCCTCCCGTGGTGGGGATGGATGGTCAAGGGCCTCAGGATCGGGGTCCCGGCAGCGATCGGCCAGTCGAGCATGGCGTTCGGGTTCGTGATCATGACCGCGGTCATCGGCCGGCTCCCCAATGCCGAGGCGGCCCTGGCCGGGTATGGAATTGGCGATCGGGTGCTGGGGATCCTGTTCATCGTCACCGAGGGGCTCGGCACCGGGCTCACGACGATGGTCGGCCAGGCCCTGGGGGCAGGGGCGATGGACCGCGCCCAGGAACTCGTGCGCAAGGGACTACGGGCGCTGATCGTGATCCTCGCCGCGGAGGCTGGGCTCCTTTGGCTGATCCGCTATCCGGCCGTGGCGATGTTCATCCCGGGGAGGGAGGACGTGATCGAACTCGGGGCCCGGTTCATCGGGGCATTTGCGGTGAGCATGCCGTTCTTGGGCACGTTTTTCGCGGCGATGGCCATCTACCGCGGTTCCGGGCACAACGTGCCGACGATGGTGCTGGGGGTCGTGCGGCTGTGGGTCCTGCGGATCCCGCTTTCCTACCTTTTTGGGTTCCCGCTTGGGCTTGGGGCCGACGGGGTGTGGTGGGGGATGTCCCTCTCCAACGTGATCGCGGGGCTGATCGCGCTCGGATTCCTCCTCAGCCGCAGCTGGCAGCGGTCGGTGGTGGAGGAGTCCAAGGGGATTCCGGGCTGAGGGCCTACTTTCGCCGGAGCTTCACGACGGTCCCGTAGGCCACGATCCCAGGGGCCCCGGACATGGTCTGGGCGCTGGCGAGCATCTCCGCGTAGTCCTTGATCTCGCCCCCCACGCCCGATGTGCCTCGCCCGGATGGTGTTCCCCGTGACCAGGCCCAGCGCCTCCACGATCTATCCTGGGCCTGGTCAATCGTCCGTCCCCAGCACCGCGCGCCTCGTTCCACCTCTCCTGAACAAGCCCGGTCACCGTGAGGAGGAGCCCCGCCGCCCCGAGCAAGGAACAGAAGGGCCGACCCCACGACCAGCCCATACCCCAGTTTGAGAGTTTAAGCATTCGCCCATTATGAGGTCGATCCCCCACGGCCACCCGGGCCGGACCGGTATGCAGCCTTCTTCAAGTGTTTTAGCACGGGATCCCGAAACCGAATGCTCCAGCTGTTGGCCGAGCACGGGGAGCTTGCGGTGGAGGAGATCGCCCGCCGGTTGGGACTCAAGGAGCCCACCGTGTCCCGCCATCTGCAGCTCCTCAGGCTCCACGGACTGGTGAACGTGCGCGCACGGGCCCAGCTTCACTACTACTCCATAAACAAGGAGCGCATCGCCCAACAGATGCGCGCGTTCCTCGACCTCCTTCGGATCCCGGGCGCGTCGCCGTGACCGCCAGGAACGGCTCCCGGCGAGAGCAAGCGAAGGGTACAGGTGTTGGCCTATAACTGTGTTTGTCCCTTCCGCCGGCGGACGATCTTGCCCACGGCGGAGTGGAGGCCAAGCGTCCGCCCGATCTCGCTCAACGTGGACCCGTGTTCCATCGCGGCCTCGTAGATCCGCAGCATGCCCCTAGCTCCCCTGTGCGTTCAGATCACCGCCGTATACTCCCGGTGTGGCCCGCGCGATCGTGCTCTACGGGTACTTCGGGCACGGGAACCTTGGGGACGAGGCGATCCGGGAGGCGTGGACGGAGCTCCTTGCCCCGGAGTGGACCGTGCGCCCCCTCGCCCCGCCCCGCCTCCCCAGCCGAAGGGCTCCGATCCTCTTCACCGGGGGCATCCTCCAGGACCGCACCTCCCGCCGGTCGCTCCTCTTCTACGCGCTCGCCATCCGGGCCGCCCCGCGGCCGGTGGGGCTCGCCTGCGTGGGGGTGGACGTGCGTTCCCCCCTCTCCCGCCGGGTCCTCCGGGCCGTCCTGCCCAACGTGGACTTCCTCTCCGTGCGCGATCCGCCGTCCCGGGAGGCCCTCGCCGGGCTCGGGATCCCCGCCCGAGAAGGCCGCGACCCCGTCCTGGCCCTCCCCCCGGTCCCCCACCGTGGCGGCGGGCCTGTCCTTGTGAACCTGGTCCCCGCGCTCCCCCGCTCGATTCGGGATCGCGCCCTTACCGCGGCCCAGCGGATCGCGGACCGGTTGGATACTCGCCCGTTGGGGCTGGTCTTGGCCCGGGGCGAGGACGAGCGGGCCCTGCCCGAGCTGCCCCTGGTCGTCCCGGCAGGCCCGCGGGAGGCGCTCGACCTCCTCGCCCAGGCTCCTCTTCTGATCGGAAGCCGCCTCCACGCCCTGGAGCTCGCCCTCCTTGGCGGGACCCCGTTCCTCGCCGTCCCGTACGCCCCAAAAGTGGAGTCCTTCCTCGACCTGGTGGAGAGGGACCTTCCTCGTGCCGTGCCCCGCCTGCCCGGGGATGAGGGACAATGGGAGACGGTGCTCTCGCCCGGGTGGGCGCGGGCCCTGGTTCGGACCCGGGGGCACCTGCAGGAAGAGGCCTGGGAGGGGATCGACGATGTCCGGCGGTGGCTACGAGACCTGGCATGAGCCGGTGCTGGTGGCGGAGGCGCTCGCCTTCCTCGCACCCGGCCCGGGAAAGCTCTTCGTCGATGCCACCGTGGGCACCGGCGGCCACGCCGAGGCCCTCCTCGCCCGCGGGGCGGCGGTGGTGGGGGTCGACCGGGATCCGGAAGCGCTCAAGGTCGCCCAGGACCGGCTTTCCCCGTTTGGGGACAGGGTACACCTCGTGCGCGGGGACTTCCGGGACCTCCGGGACATCCTGACCCGACTAAGGGTAGCCAGGGCCGATGGGTTCCTGTTCGACCTCGGGGTGTCCTCCCTCCAGCTGGGCCAGCCGGAGCGGGGGTTCTCGTTCCAGGCCGATGGCCCCTTGGACATGCGGATGGACCCGGAGGGCCCCGTCACCGCCGACGACCTCGTGAACCGGCTCCCAGAGCGGGAACTGGCCCGCATCCTTTGGGAATACGGGGAGGAGCGGCACGCCCGGCGGATCGCCCGGGAGGTGGTGCGGGCCCGCCCCATCCATACCACCGGGGAGCTGGCCCGCCTCGTAGCCCGCCTCTACCCCCCGGGCCATCACCGCATCCACCCCGCCACCCGGACCTTCCAGGCCCTGCGGATCGCCGTGAACGACGAGCTCGCCGCCCTGGAGGCGGGCCTCGCCGCTGCCATGTCCCACCTCCGGCCCGGCGGGGTGCTGTGCGCGATCTCGTTCCATTCCCTCGAGGACCGGATCGTCAAGCGCGCCTTCCGCCAGGCAGCCCTCGCCGGCCGGCTGGAGGTCCTCACGAAGAAGCCGATCCAGCCAGGCCCGGACGAGGTGGCCCGGAACCCCCGGGCGCGGTCGGCCAAGCTCCGCGCCGCATGGGTGCCCGAGGTCGCCCCCGGTCTGGTCACCTGTCCCTGAGCCAGAGGCCGGCCTGATCTACCCTTGTTGCGATGCGGCCGGTCGTGCAGGAAGCGGTGGCCCGCCGTGTGCGGGCGAGGGCGATGCCTGCCCTATGGGTGGACGTCCTGGCCGTGATCGGGGCGGGGATCGTCGTGGCCGGGCTGGTGTTCCTGTACCTGTGGCAGGGAGCCATTCTCGTCCAGCTCCGGGCGGAGCGGGCCCAGGCCCTGCTCGCCGTGGAGGAGCTGGAGCGGACCCGGGTCTACCTGGAGTACCAACGAGCACGTGCCTACGCCCCGGACGTGATCGCCGAGCGGGCCCGGGGGCTCGGGATGGGCCCGTTCGACGCCAAGCGCACCCGATACCTGACCCTGGACGATGACCAAGGAGGCGGGCATTAAGCGGGCCACGGTCGTGTTCCTCCTCCTGGCGCTGGGGGGGCTGGCCGTGGTGGGGCGCCTGGTTCAACTCCAAGTGGTGGAACACGGGCGGTGGGTGACCGTGGCCCAGTCCGTGCAGGAAGACGTGATCGAACTCCCCGCCCGTCGAGGCACCATCTACGACCGCCACGGCAGTCCGTTGGCTTGTGATGTCCCCGCCTACTCCATTGCCCTCGACGGCTTCCACGTGACCAAGCCCGAGCTCCTGGTGGACCTGCTCGTGGAGGAGCTCGGAATGGCGCGCGAGACCGCGACGGACAAGGTGTACCGTGCCGCCTATTTCACGTGGCTCGCCCGGGGCGTGGATCGGGAGGTGGGGGCGCGCTTCCGGCGCCGGGCAGCGGAACTGGGCATCCACGGCCTCATGTTCTTCGACACCTGGAAGCGGGTCTACCCCCAGGGACCGCTGGCCCTGGCCGTGTTGGGGGTCGTGGGGGTGGACGGACAGGGACTGGAGGGGCTGGAGTACGCGTACGATGAGACGCTGCGGGGGAAACCGCGCCGGCTGCGGCTCCTGCGCAGCCGCGCTGGCCGGGTGTACGACCTGTGGGAGGAGGACCCCGGATGTCCGGGGAAGGATCTGCATCTCACGCTGGACGCTCGGATCCAGTGGATCTGCGAGCAGGAGGTCACCCAGGGGGTCCAGAAGTACGTGGCGGATCGGGGGTTCGCCCTGGTCATGGATCCCCGCACCGGGGCCATCCTCGCCCTCGCCCAGGCCCCACGGTACGACCTCGACCGCCCTGACCCGAGCCTCCTCCACGCATGGGCGGTGACGGACGCGTTCGAGCCGGGCTCGACGTTCAAGGCGCTGATCGGGCTGGCCGCGGTGGATCAGGGATTGGTCGGCCCGGAGGACACGTTCTCCGGGGATTCCCCGATCCTCGTGGCCGGGGTCCCCATCCGCAACGCCGAGGGCAAGAGCTATGGGCTTCGCACGTTCAGGGCGGCCATGGCCCAGTCCATCAACACCGTGCTCGTCCAAGTTGCCGGGCGGCTGGGCATCGAGCGGACTTACGCCTACCTCAGCCGGATGGGGTTCGGACGCCCGACCGGGGTGGGCCTGCCCGGGGAGTCCGCGGGCATCCTGCGCCCGCCGGAGCGGTGGACGGAGGTGGACCTGGCCACGTCCTCGTTCGGCCAGGGGGTGGCCGTGACCGGGGTGCAACTGGCGGCGGCGTTCTGCGCCCTGGCCAACGGGGGGACCCTGTACCGCCCGTACCTGGTCCAAGGCCCGCCTGAGGCGAGGGGGCGGGTGGCTTCGGTGGAGGCGTGCGCGACGATGCGGGAGATCCTGGGGTACGCGGTAAACACGGGCACCGGAAACCTCGCGGCCGTGCCCGGGTTCAAGGTGGGGGGGAAGTCCGGCACCGCCCAGATCGCCCTCCCCGGACGGGGGTACGTCCCAGGCCACATCACCGCCGCCATGGCCGCCTTCTTCCCGTGGGACAACCCGGAGTACGTGGTCATGGTGGTCTACCAGACGAGCCGCTCCGAGGAGTTCTGGAGCGGCAGCACCGCTGTGCCCACGGTGGGGGCGATCGTGCGGGGGATGGCGGGACTGGGGATCGTGCGCCCTTACGAGGACACCACCGCGCTCGGCCGGTCCGGATAGGTCAAGTAAAGGTGCCCGTCCCAGCCCGGCAATGCCCGGGCCACCGTCTCCAGCGCCAGCGCCGGGGTGTTGTTCTCTTGGGAGAGGTGGGCGAGGAGCACCGCCCGGAGGCCATCGCCCCTGAGGAGCGTGAGCGCCCGCCCGGCCTCGTCGTTGGCGAGGTGCCCCTCCGGTCCCAGGATCCGCAGCTTCAAGGGCCACGGATAGGGCCCGGCGAGGAGCATCCCGAGGTCGTGGTTGGCCTCCACCACCAGCACCTGGCATCCCCGCAGCGAGGACAGCACCGACTCGGTGACCTGGCCGAGGTCGGTGGCGATCCCAACCCGGGCCCCGTTCACCTCAAGCATCAGTCCCACTGGCTGGGCGGCATCGTGGCTGACCGGGAACGAAAACAGCTTGATCCCCGCGAGTTCCAGCCCCGGCTGAAGCGGGGTTCCCGCGATCCCGAGGGCGCGGAGGGTACCTGCACTGGCTGCGATCTGCACCCCCCGGCGGAGGAGCGGCTCCAGCCCGCGCACGTGGTCGGCGTGCTCGTGGGTCACGACCGCCCACCGGAGGCCCTCCAAGGAGAACCCAACCCGCCCCGCCCGCGCCCGCAGGTCCCGCCACGGGAGGCCGGCGTCGACGAGGAGCAGCCCCCGCGGGCCCTCCACGAGGAGGGCGTTCCCCGCCGAGCCGCTCCCCAGGGCGCAGACCCTCAACCCTGGTCGCGCCCGGGCAGGGCAGCGAGGAGGTCGATGGGCACCGGGAACACGATCGTGGTCGCGTTCTCGGTGGCGATCTCGGACAGGGTCTGCAGATACCGGAGCTGGAGCGCTCCCGCCGACCGCTGCATGATCTCCGCCGCCTCCCGCAGCTTCTCCGCGGCCTGAAGTTCCCCCTCCGCGTTGATGATCTTGCTCCGCCGTTCCCGCTCCGCCTCCGCCTGACGGGCGATGGCCCGCTGCATGTCGGTGGGGATCTTTACGTCCTTGATCTCCACCGTGATGACCTTGATCCCCCACGGGTCGGTGTGCTCGTCGATGATCTCCTGGAGCTGCTGGTTGAGCTTCTCCCGCTCGGACAGGATGTCGTCGAGCTCAGCCTTGCCCAGCACGGACCTGAGGGTGGTCATGGAGATCTGGCGGGTGGCCTCGATGAAGTCCAGCACCTCCACCACCGCTGCCTGGGGGTCCATGACCCGGAAGTACACGACCGCGTTCACGTTCACCGGCACGTTGTCCCGGGTGATGACCTCCTGGGGGGGGACGTCCAAGGTAATCGTCCTGAGGTCCACCTTGACCATCTTGTCCACGATGGGGATGATGAGGAACAGTCCCGGCCCCTTGGCCCCCACCAACCGCCCGAGGCGGAAGATCACGCCCCGCTCGTACTCTCGCACGATCTTGATGGCGCTGGCGAAGAACAGAACCACCAGCGCCACGATGATTGCCGCCGTTATGCCCATCGTCCCCTCCTTGGTTGTCTTTTCCATGATAGGCGTTTAGGATGGGCCTTGTCAATCGGAAAGGGGGACGGATGCGGGTGCCCATCGTCGCCGCCAACTGGAAGATGCACAAGACGGCAAGCGAGGCCGAAGCGTACCTCGAACGCCTGGTGGAACTGGTTGGGGAGAAGCCTCCGGTGGAACTGGTGGTGTTCCCCTCGTTCACTGCCCTTCCCATGGCGGGGAGGCTCCTTTCCGGCACGCCCATCGCCTGGGGCGCACAGAACGCCCACCCGGAGCGCCAGGGCGCGTTTACCGGCGAGGTGTCCGTGGCCCAGGTGGCCGACCTCGGGGCGCGCTTTCTCATCTGCGGCCATTCCGAGCGTCGACACCTGTTTGGCGAAAGCGACGCGTTCGTGGGGGCCAAGGTCCAGGCGGCCTTGGGTCATGGGTTGGTGCCCATCCTGTGCGTGGGGGAGACCCTGGACGAGCGGCGGGCCGGCCGGGCGTGGGCGGTGGTGGAGCGTCAGCTCGCCGCGGCCTTGGCTGGGGTTGCCCTCGCGGACGGGCGGAACCTGGTGATCGCCTACGAGCCGGTGTGGGCGATCGGCACCGGGGTCCCCGCCCGACCGGAGGACGCCCAGGCGATGGCGGGCCGCATCCGGGCCTGGCTGCGGCAGGCGTTCGGGAAGGTCGCCGAAGGGATTCGCATCCAGTACGGGGGGTCGGTGAAGCCGGGCAACGCCCGGGAGTTCCTGGTGCTCCCCGACATCGACGGGGCCCTGGTGGGCGGGGCGTCCCTGGATCCGGACGAATTTTGGGCCATCGCCCGGGCCGCCTAGCCCCAGTCCGGAAGCCCTCGAAGAGGGCCGCGGGTCCCCCTCCGTCCGTTACACGAGTTCCGCGAGCAGCCGCAGCCAGTCCAAAAGCAAGCGGGGCATCAGGAAGTGCTCACGCACGTGGGCCTGACCCTGGCTGCCAAGCTTGTGCCGAAGCTCCGGGTCTTGAAGGAGCTTCACCACCTGCGCCGCCGCCCCGTCGTAGTCCCCCGGCTCCACGAGATACCCGGTCTGGCCATGGATCACCTGGAGCGGGATCCCACCCACGTTGGTCGCCACCACCGGCGTCCTCTTCCACAGGGCCTCGGACACGGTGAGGCCGAACCCCTCGCGCAGGGAAAGCTGGAGCGCCACCGCCGCTTCTTCCTGGAGGGCGTTCACGAGGAGGGGGTCGGTCTCGGTGATGAGGTGCACGTCCTCCATTCCCCCGACCTGCTCCTGGACCTGAGCAAAGATGCGGGGTCCCTCGGGGTCATCGGTGGCCATGTTCCCCACCATCACCAGCCGGCAATCCACTGCCTCCTTCACCCGCTGGAACACCTGGAGCACCCCGAGCGGGTCCTTCCACTTGTCGAACCGCGACACCTGGAGGAGGATGGGCTTGTCGCGGGGGATCTCGTATTGGTCGAGCTTCCGCCCCACCTCGGCCGCGGAGAGTTCCCGGTTGATCTCGGATAAGGGGTCGATGGCCGGGGGAATGACGTGGGTCTCCACCGGGAGGTCCAGCTTGCGGAACGCCTCCGACGAGGCCACCACCGCATCGTAGCGGAGGATGAACGGCTTGAGCGTCTCCCACACCGGCTCATGAGGGGTGGAGAGGTCGATGTGGCACCGCCACACCCACGGGTTCCCCTTCTGCAGATAACGGATCATTGGGAGGGGTTGAGGATCGTGGACGATGATCACGTCGTAGCCAGCGGCGACTGGACTGTACCGGGCGAACGCCTCGTTCACGCGCAGGTAGTTCGCTATGTCCTGCTCGTTCAGGGAGACGGGCTCCCCCTGGAGGGCGTTGTGGAGCTTCTTCGTGACCTGAAACAGGGAGGGGTCGCCGTAGAGAAGGCTCCAGTCGGCGTTGATGCCCACGTCGTTCATCAACGGGACCAGGGAATGGAGCATCCCCGCCACCCCGCCGCCGTGGAAGGTGGCGTTCACCTCGAGCACCCGTAGCCCGTACAGGGGCCGGGCCGCCTTGAACACGGCCGCTACCATCCCTTCACCCACGTGCTTCGTGTACCGCTCGATGCCCAGCAATTCCATGTGTTGGGGCTAGGGCAGAGCCCCGTTGTTCACCTCCGATGGCAAGCTGATGAAACCCGTCCGGGACCGCGAAGCCCTTCGTCTTGGTCCCAATAGAATAGCTCCACGAAGTCAAGCTGCGCAAGCGCCTGGAGCACCTGGCCAGCGGTGGACAACCGCGGGAAGTTCAAGGAGGCGGTCTCCCCAGGCATGGGTACGGAACCCGTGGGGGTGGAACTCGTCGTTCCGCCCAGCGAGGAACGGGTCTTTCCGGCGTCCTGGGGAAGGGGCACCTTGGACATCGTCATCCCTTGAGGGCTCCGGCGAGGATCCCCCGCACGAAGTACCGCTGCAGCGAGAAGAACACGATCATCGGGACGATCATGGACACGAACGCCGCGGCGGTGAGGAGGTGCCAATCCTGGCCGCGGGACCCCACCAGGTTCGACAGCTGGACTGTGAGCGGGGCGACCCGGGCGAACCCTCCGAGGTACACCAGGCTCACCAGAAGGTCGTTCCACACCCACAGGAACTGAAAGATCGCCGCCGAGGCCAAGACCGGCACCGACAACGGGAGCGTCAAGCGCAGGAATGCGGTGAACGGGCTGGCCCCATCGATGAACGCGGACTCGAAGAGCTCCCGAGGCAACGCCCCGAAGAAGTTGCGCAGGAGGTAGATCATCAGGGGGAGCCCATAGCCGGTATGGGCCAGCCACACCCCGGGGAACGTGCCGGAGATCTTGAGGGCGTTGAACATCCGGAGCACAGGGATCAGCGTCATTTGAAGGGGGATCACGATGAGGCCGATCACCGTCATCAGGAGGAGCTGGCGCCCGCGGAAGTTCATCCATGCCAGGGCGTACGCGGCCAACGCGGCGATGGAGAGGGTGATCAAGGTGGTGGGCACGGTGATGATGAAGCTGTTGAGGAACGCCCGTCCCATCCCCTGCCGGAACAGGACATCCCGATAATTGTCGAGCGTGAAGCGGGGCCAGTAGCTCGGGTTGACGAGCGTGGTCCACCACCCCGAGGCGAGGAGGTCCTGCCGGGGGCGGAACGAGCTCACGAGGAGCCCGAGGGACGGGGTGAGCCAGATCGCGGCCAGGGCGATCACGACAAGATGCACGGGAAGCAGCTTGAGCAACTGGCGCCATCGCCTCATCGCACCGCCTCCTGGGCCCGGAACCGACGGACGTTGATGACGAGGAATGGGATGATCGCCAAGAACAGGATCACGGCGATCGCACTGGCCAAACCATAGTTGTGAAAGTAGAACATCTCGTTGTACATGCGGTTGGCGATCACGTCGGTGTCGTAGGCGCCGTTCGTCATCACGTACACGATGTCGAACACCTTGAGCACGAACACGATCATCGTCGTGGTGACCACAGCGAGCGTGGACTTGAGGAACGGAATGGTCACGTGGAGGAACAACTGCCACTCGTTGGCCCCGTCGATCCGCGCCGCCTCCAGCATCTCCCTGGGGATCCCCTTGTACGCCGCGGAGAGGATCACCATGCAGAACCCAGTCCACACCCACACCCCGACCGCGATCAGGGCCAGGTTGTTGACCCACGGCCGCTCGATGAGCCATCCAATGGGGTTCCCACCCACGGCCACCACGATCGCGTTGAGGAGGCCGATTTGAGGGGCGACCGCCGGCCGGAACGTGTACATGAACCTCCAGATCACCCCGGCCGCCACATAGGAGATGGCCATCGGGAGGAAGATCACCGACTTGATCACCGTCTCGTAACGAACGCGGTCGAGCAGCACCGCGAGGAGGAGGCCCATCCCCACGGTGAACAGGGTGAACACGACCAACCACAAGAGATTGTTGCGGAACGCGATGAGCATGGGCTGAGAGGTGAATGCCTGCACGTAGTTCTGGAAGCCCACGAACACGTCGGACCTGGGGCCGTAGAAGCTAAGGCGGACCGTCTCCGCAGTGGGGTAGATGAGGAACAGGCCCAGCATGAGGAGGGCAGGGGCCAAGTACAGCCAGTGGACCCGTCCCATGTTCATACCGGTCCCTCCCTAATCTAAGGATACCGGGGCGGGGTGTCCCCCGCCCCGGTCCAGGGGAAAAAGGCGATGGACTATGGACCGTAGGCAGCGCGAGCGGCAGCCTCGATGTCCGCAAGCACCCGGTCCAACGGCACTCCCGATACGTAATCGAGGACGCCCTTCCAGAACGCCCCCGCCCCCACCGCCGCCGGCATGAGGTCCGAGGCGTCAAACCGGAAGATCTCGGCGCCCTTCAGGATCTCGGCGGCTTCGGCGGTGAGCTTGTCCGGGTAGATCCCAGGGTCGACGTTGACGTTGGTGGCAAGCTTCCCCAGCGCCCCGCACCAGATGCCCTGGGCCTCAGGCGAGGCCAGGTACTGGAGGAACGACCGCACCTCCGCGGTATCCCGGAACGCGGAGATGAGGTCCCCGGCCCCGAGGAGCGGCGTCCCCCACTTCGGGTCGATGGGTGGGAACACGAAGAACGCCACATCCCGGTCCAGGTCGAGCTCGGGGTGGGCGCCCGCGATGAAGCTCTTGATGAACGTGGCCTGGCGGTGCAGGTACGCGCCCGGGGGCTTGTCCCACAGGACCGCCGGAGAGTCGCCGAAGTTGATGGACAGGGCCCCGGTGGTGCCGCCGTACACGTAGGCCTCGTTGCGCACGATGGCCCCGAACAGCTCAAATGCCCGTTTCACCGCAGGATGCGTCCACGGGATCTCGTGGTTGACCCACTGGTCGTAGAGCTCGGGCCCGGCGGTGCGGAGCATGATGTCCTCGATCCAGTCCGTTCCCGGCCAGCCGGACGCGGCTCCGCTCTCCAGGCCCACCGCCCATGGGGTCTTGCCCCGGGCGGCCAACTTCTGGGTGATGTATATGAGCTCGTTCCAGGTATGGGCCGGGGCGAGCCCCTCCGCGTACAGGGCATCCGGGTTGTACCACACGAGGCTCTTGAGATCAGCGGAGATGAAGATCCCGTATACTTTCCCGTCCACGGTGGCGAGGTCAACGAACGCCTTGGGGAACTGGGTCAAGTCCACGATCCCGCCCACGGGGATCAGGGCGCCCCGGGCCACGAACTCCGCCATCTGCCCGGGGTTGGGCATCGCCGCCAGGTCCGGCGGGTTCCCGGCCGCCACTCGGGTGGCCAGGATCCCCGGGAGCTCACGGCCCACGCTCTCCACCCGCACCGCGATCCCGGTCTTGGCCTGGAATGCAGCCGTCACCTTCTGGAATGCCTCGAGCTCGGCCCCGCTCCACAGGACCATGATCGTCACCGCGCCCTGGGCGAGGCCGGCCACCAATCCGACCAGCAGAAGTCCAACCGCCAATCGCTTAACCATCGGACACCTCCCTAGTTCGTGAGTTGTCACCGCATTGCTCGTTGGCGTGTTCTCCTGGTCTCACCCCCTTTGGGCCAGAAGTGGCGCTGGGTTAGCGTACAGGTCTCGTACCACGGCGATGGCCGCCCCGAGAGCGGCGGTCGGCCCCCGCGCCCGGGCCGGGGCCACCTCCACCACGTCCGGGAACTCCCCCTCCAGGGCCTTCTGAACCCGGCGGCGACAGCCCTCGATGAACAATGGCTCCTGCTCGCCCAGCATCTCGGCGTGGATCACCACCCGTCCCGGGTCGAACAGGGTCACCGCGTGCACCAAGGGGTCGGTGACCCGATCCACCAAGAGGTCGATCTGTTTACGGGGGGAAAGGCCGGCCAACCCTCCCGGCTCCACGAACGCCCGGTACAAGGCTCCACCGTGGCCATGAGCGCCAAGGTACACGTCTCCGTCCACCAGTACGCTCGCCCCAACTCGGATGTCCCCGTGCAGTCCGGGCCGGAGGGCGAAGTAGAGGAGGACGTCGTCGTCCCAACCCCCCTGATGGGCCTCGGCCAAGGCCATGAGGTGCATGTCGTGGTGGATGCGCACCGGGATGGGAAACTCCCGTTCCAGGATCTGCCGGGCCGGGACCCGGTGCCAGGCGGGCAAGGTCTGGCCCACGAAGTTCGCCGTTCCGTCGGTGAGGAACGCGGGCAGGCCCAACCCGATCCCGGCCACCTTGGGCCAACGAAGGCCGACCTCGTTGGCCCATCGGCGGAGCTCCTCCGCCACATGGCGCAGCACCGTGGCTGGGCCGGCGAGGCCCTCGACGGTGAGGCTTTTGGCGTGGAGCGCAGTGCCCCACAGGTCGGTGAGGACGAACTTCAGGCGGGGAAGTTCCACGTCCACCCCCAACGCCAGTCGGGCCTCCCCGTGGACGCGGAACACCACGGCCGGGCGGCCGCCCCACGGGGCCCGCGTCCCACACGGATGCACCAGGTCCAGACGCCGCAGCTCGCCCAGCGCCTTGTCCACCGTGGGGCGGGACAGGCTGAGGTTGACCTCCAGTTCCCGGCGGGTGACCCCAGCCGGAGTCCACGCCGCGCGCAGCACGTCGGCCAACGACTTCACCGCCATTTGGACAAGATTTTTGCAAAACCATTGTAAGAGAGCCACGGAGCCCCGTCAAGTGGACAGAGGGGGGCAGGTTCTCCTGGTTCGGGCCGGGGCGGTTGAGCGGGATCAGCCCGAGGGATGATCTTGGTCATGGAAGGGCGGACTTCCGTTCCCTATCGTTATAGCGTGCGCCAGGAGATACGGTTCGCCGGCTTTGGCGGCCAGGGGATCATCTCCGCCGGCCGCATCACCGGGCAGGCCGCGGTCATCTACGACGGCAAGCACTCCGTCCTCATCCAGTCCTACGGCCCGGAGGCCCGCGGCGGGGCATGCGCGGCCGAGGTCATCGTGTCCGACCGACAGGTGGACTACCCGATGGTGGTCCAGCCGGATGTCGGGGTCATCATGTCCCAAGAAGGCTATGAGAAATACGGCCATGACCTGCGTCCCGGGGGCCTCCTCCTCGTAGACCAAGACCTGGTCCAGCACGAGCCCCGCTCCGATGTGCAGGTGGTGGAGGTCCCGGCGACCCGCCTCGCCGAATCCTTGGGCCGCAGGATCGTGGCCAACGTGGTGATGCTCGGGGCGCTCGGGGCGGCATGGCCCACCGTGTCCCGGGATGCCCTGCTCAAGGCGGTCCTCGCCGCTGTCCCCCCCCACACCCGCGACCTCAACCAGCGGGCGTTCGAGGAGGGCTACAACTACGTGAAGGAGAACTTCCATGAACCGTAATCCGTTACCCGTGGGTCGCCATTCTTCAAACACTGATCGCGGCCCCCAGTCAGCACCTTATGGATCACGGATTGCGGATCACCGGTCACGGATCACGGATCACGGATCACGCCCCAGGATTGGAGTGTTCGTCTGCCACTGCGGCAAGAACATCGCCGGCACGGTGGACGTGGCCCGGGCAAGCGAGGTCCTGGCGCGCCATCCGGGGGTGGTCTACGCCACCCACCACGAGTACATGTGCTCCGACCCCGGCCAGGAGCTCCTCCGGCGGGCGATTCGTGAACACCGCCTCACCGGAGCGGTGGTGGCTGCGTGCTCGCCGTCCATGCACGAGACCACGTTCCGCCGGGCGGCAGCCGGTGCTGGGTTGAACCCGTACCTTGTGGAGATCGCCAACATCCGCGAGCAGTGCTCGTGGGTGCACGAGGGCCCAGCGGCCACGGACAAGGCGATCCGGGTGACCCGGGCGATGGTGGAGAAGGCCAAGGGCAACCACCCCCTGACCCCGATGGAGGTGGGGCACGCCACGAAGTGCCTGGTGGTCGGTGGGGGGATCGCCGGGATCCAGGCCGCCCTGGACGTGGCCGACGCCGGGTTCGAGGTCCTGCTCGTGGAGAAGAGCCCCACGATCGGGGGGCGCATGGCCCAGCTCTCGGAGACGTTCCCCACCCTCGACTGCTCCCAATGCATCCTTACCCCGAAGATGGTGGAGGTCGCCCATCACCCGCGGATCCGGCTCCTCACCTATTCCGAGGTGGAGGAGGTGTCCGGGTTCATCGGGAACTACCACGTCCGCATCCGCAAGAAGCCGACCTATGTGGACCCGGACAAGTGCAACCTGTGCGGGGAGTGCGCCAAGGTCTGCCCGATCCGCGTTCCGAGCGGGTTCGACTGCGGGCTCTCCGAGCGGGCGGCGATCTACATCCCGTTCCCCCAGGCCGTGCCCTCCTCGTACACCCTGGACGAGGGAAGCTGCTTGGGACTCGTGCCGCTCCGGTGCGGGGAGTGCGCCAAGGTCTGCGAGCCCAGGGCCATCGACTTCGACATGCACGAGGAGCTCCTGGAGGAGGACGTGGGGGCAATCATCCTCGCCACCGGGTACGAGCTCTACCCCAAGGAGGCGATGGCCGAGTACGGCCACGGGACGATTCCCGACGTGATCGACGGCCTCCAGTTCGAGCGGATCCTCTCGGCGTCCGGACCCACCCGGGGCGAGGTGCGGCGGCCGTCCGACGGCCGGGTGCCCAAGGAGGTCGTGTTCATCCAGTGCTCCGGGTCCCGCGACCCCGAGCTCCACAAACCGTACTGCTCGAAGATCTGCTGCATGTACACCGCCAAACACGCCCTTCTTTACCGCCACGCGGTCCACGACGGAAAGGCCTACGTGTTCTACATCGACATCCGCGCCGGGGGGAAGGGGTACGAGGAGTTCGTGAACCGGGCGATGGAGGAAGAAGGGATCCTCTACCTTCGCGGCAAGGTGGCCAAGGTGTTCCGCGAGGGGGACAAGGTCATGGTGTGGGGGGTGGATACCCTGACCGGAAAGCGGGTCGAGGTGGCGGCGGACCTGGTGGTGCTCGCCCAGGCGGTGGTGCCGACGACCGGGGCGCCGGAGCTCCCCCGCAAGCTGCGGGCCGCGGTGGATGCCCATGGGTTCCTTCAAGAAGCCCACCCCAAGCTGCGGCCGCTGGAGGCGCTCACCGGTGGGATCTTCCTCGCCGGGGCGGCCCACGCCCCTAAGGACATCCCGGAGGCGGTGGCCCAAGGATCAGGGGCAGCGGCGAAGGCGGTGGCGATCCTTGCGGCCCCGGTGCTCACCCATTCCCCGGAGGTGGCGGAGGTGGACGAGGCCCTGTGCTCCGGTTGCCGCATCTGCGCCCCACAGTGTCCGTACACGGCGATCACCGTGGACGAGGTGGCCCACGTGAACGAGATGCTGTGCGAAGGGTGCGGCACGTGCGTCGCGGCCTGCCCGAGCGGGGCGATGACGATGCGCAACCTCTCCGACGTCCAGGTCCAGAGCATGATCCGCGCCGCCTTGAGCGAGGTCCCCGAGCCCGCGGAGGTGAAGGGTGGCTGAGGCCGGGTTCGAGCCGCGGATCGTGGCGTTTCTCTGTCGGTGGTGCGCCGGGGCCGGGGCCGATCTCGCCGGCACCAGCCGCCTCCAGTACCCACCCAACGCGATCCCGATCCGGGTCAACTGCTCGGGCCGGGTCGAGCCGAGCTGGGTCGTGGACGCCCTGCGATCCGGAGCGGACGGCGTGCTGATCGGCGGCTGCCACCCCGGGGACTGCCACTACGTGGTGGGGAACTACAAGGCCCGCCGTCGCGTGTACCTCCTCCGCAAGGTGCTCGAGGAGCTCGGGGTGGAGCCGGAGCGGGTGCGCCTGGAATGGGTGTCGGCCACCGAGGGGGCCCGGTTCGCCCGGGTGATGACCGAGTTCGTGAAAGAGTTGCGGAGGCTCGGCCCACTGCAGGGAAATGGACAAGGGTGATGGGCGATGACTGAAAAACTCGAACGTATGAGCCCTAGAGGTCAAGAAAACTCGCCGCGCACTTCCGATTTGTCACCCGTCACCCATCACCCATCGCTGAAGCTCGCCGTGTATTGGACCGGAAGCTGTGGGGGGTGCGACGTCTCGTTCCTCGAGCTGGGGGCGGCGCTCCTCGACGTCCTTTCCAAGGTGGAGATCGTGTTCTGGCCGGCGCTGGTGGACGCGAAGCGCGCCGACGTCGAGGCCCTCCCGGCGGGGGCGATCGACGTCGCCCTCATCAACGGGACCCTACGCACCGAGGAGAACCGGGAGATGGCCGAGCTCCTGCGGGAGAAATCCAAGCTCATCGTGGCTTATGGGGCGTGCGCCCACCTCGGGGGGATCCCGGGGCTGGCCAACCTGTCCCAGCGTGAGGAGATCCTGGCTGCCGTGTTCGGGGATGGGTTCCGGCCGACGCCACCCCCGGGAGGATCGCCGGAGGATGCCCCCCCGGAGCTCCTCGCCGAGGCGCTGCCCCTGTCGGCGGCGGTTCGGGTGGACTACGTCGTCCCCGGCTGTCCTCCCCCGCCGGGGTTGATCTCCCGGGCCTTCGACGCCCTCCTCGGGGAGCTGCCACCAACCGGGCACGTGTTCGCCCCCGAGAAGGCCCTGTGCGAGGAATGCCCCCGGACCAAGGAGGAGCGGAGGCTGACCCAAGTGGTGCGCCCCCACGAGGTGCTTCCGGACCCGGAGAAGTGCCTCCTCGATCAGGGGATGATCTGCCTCGGGCCGGTGACGCGGGGCGGGTGCGACGCCGCCTGTCCCAAGGCCGGGATGCCCTGCACCGGCTGCCTCGGCCCCACCCCCAATGCCGGCGACCAGGGGCTGGCGATGCTCTCGGCTCTGGCCTCCCTGGTACGGGCCGGGGAGGAGGGTGAGGCCGCGTTCGCTTCCGAGGACAAGGTCCTCGACGCGATCGTCGACCCGGTGGGGACGTTCCACAAGTACGCCCTCCCCGCGACGTGGAGGGTCCCCTCCCCCCTTCGTGGGGGAGGGTCAGGGAGAGGGGGGCGCCCGTGAAGAAGATCGCCATCGACCCCATCACGCGCCTGGAGGGGCATGGGAAGATCCTCCTCTACCTGGACGAGGAGGGAGGCCTCAAGGGGGCGGTGCTCCAGGTGCCGGAGCTGCGGGGGTTCGAGCGGTTCTGCCGCGGCCGTCGGGCCGAGGAGATGCCCCAGACCACCGAGCGCATCTGCGGGGTGTGCCCAGAGGCCCATCATCTCGCGTCCGCCAAGGCCCTGGACGTCGCGTACGGAGCGGAGGTCCCGCGGGCGGCCCGCCTCCAACGGGAGCTCTTCTACAACACCTACATCTTCTCCGATCACCTCCTCCACCTCGTGTTCCTCGGCGGGCCCGATTTGCTCCTCCCCAAGGACACCCCGAAGTCCGAACACAACGTGCTCGGGGTGCTCAAGGCGTTGCCCGAGCTGGGAAAAGAGGTGGTCACGGTACGGGCCCGCGCCCAGCGGGTCCTCGAGCTGATCGGGGGGAAGGCCATCCACCCCGTGTTCGCCCTGCCCGGGGGGGTAGCCAAGCCGCTTGCGAAGAAGGACCAGGAGGAGATCCAGGGCCATGCACAGGTGATGGTGGAACTGAGCCAGCGGATGGTGGCGTTCTTCCACGAGGAGGTGCTGCCGGATCCGGAGCTCCAAAGCCTGCTCCTGGCGGAAGAGGCCCGCCTTCCCACCCACTACCTGGGGACGGTGGACGAGAACGGGGCCCCGAACTTCTACCACGGAAAGGTCCGCGCTGTTTCTGCAGACGGGGACGAGCTGTTCCAGCTCGACCCCGCGGGCGCCATGGCCCGGATCGCCGAGCGCGCCGAGCCCTGGACGTACGTGAAGTTCCCGTACCTCAAGGACATCGGCTGGTCTGGGTTTGAAGGCGGCTCCCGATCGGGGATCTACCGGGTGGGACCACTGGCCCGGCTGAACGTCGCCGAGCGGATGGCCACCCCGCTCGCCCAGGAGGAGTTCGAGCGGTTCCTCGATTTCTTCGGGGAGCGGCCGGTGCACGCCACGTTCGCCTACCACTGGGCGCGCCTCGCGGAGATGGTCCAGGCGGCGGAGGCCGCCGCCGCCCTGGCCCAGGACGAGGGGCTCACCGGGGCGGACGTGCGGGGCAGACTCGGTCAGCCCGGGGAGGGGATCGGCGCCGTGGAGGCGGCCCGAGGGACCCTGTTCCATCATTACCGTCTGAACGGGGAAGGGTTGGTGGAGTGGGTGAACCTGATCGTGGCCACCACCCACAACGCTGCGGGGATCGGGCTCTCGGTGAAGCAGATGGCGGAGGCGGTGGTCCGGCAAGGCAACTTGGACGAGGAGCTCCTCAACCGGGTGGAAATGGCGTTCCGGGCCTACGACCCGTGCCTGGCCTGCGCCACCCACTTCCTTCCCGGGGAGACCCCGCTTGTCCTGGAGGTGTACGATGCTTACGGGAACCTCGCCCGCCGTATTGGCCGATAGGGTCGTGGTGGTGGCCCTGGGGAACCCCGACCGGAGCGATGACGGCGTTGGCCCGGCGGTGATTCGGGCCCTTGAGCCGCGCCCGAATGTGGAGGTGTGGGAGGCGATCAAGGGGGGCCTCCCCCTGGCCCACGCCCTGGTGGGGTTCCCGCGGGCGCTGATCGTGGACGCGGCCCCGTTCCTGCCGGTGGGGGAGGTGGCCCTGTTCCCCCTCATCCCGACCCTCTCTCACGGAGGGGAGAGGGGGAGGGGGGAAACCCTTCCCCGCAGTAGGGGAGGACCAGGGGCCGGCTGGCCGCACGGCCTGGGCCTCGCCCGGGCCCTGGCCGCCTTGCGCGCCGCGGGCCTGGACATCCCCGAGGCCTGGGCGCTGGGGATCGGGATACCCCCGGATCCCCCGTTCCGGCGCGGCTTGTCTCCGGAGGTCCGCCGGGCGGTGCCCCGGGCGGTGGCAGAGGTGAGACGATGGCTGATGAGCTGAGGCTTTCCCGGGAGGCGCTCGCCGCCCCGTTCGTGCGCAAGGTGGAGGAACTGTCCGGCCAGAACCTGTACGCTTGCTACCAGTGCGGCAAGTGCGCCGCAGGGTGCCTGTTCACCGAGGCCATGGACGCCCTCCCCAACCAGGTGCTGCGCCGGGTCCAGCTTGGGGACGAATCGGTGCTCGCCGCCTCTGCCCCGTGGGCGTGCGCCTCCTGCCTGGCGTGCGCGGTGCGTTGCCCGAAGGGGGTGGACGTGGCCCGGGTCATGGAGGCGCTGCGGCTCCTCTCCCTGCGCCGCGGCCTGCCGCACCTCGACCCGAGGGCGACGGCAGGGGTCCCCCAGATCGCCCTGGTGGGGGCGTTTCGCAAATTGACCCCGTGAACCGTGATCAGTGGGGGAAGGAAGAATGAGCGGAGTTGAAAACCGGCGACAGGAACGGAAAAGCGAGGAGGCGGCGGTGGCTCGCGGCCCTCAGGAACGGAACTTCCGATCACGGATCCCGTACTTCCCCGGCTGCGCGATGAAGGATCAGGCCCGGGACTACGAGCGGGCCGCCCAGGCCGCGCTCGCCGCCCTCGGCTGCGAGCTCGTCGAGCTCCCCCGTTGGAACTGCTGCGGCACCGTGTACTCCCTGGCCAACGATGACCTGATGCGCCACGTGGGCCCGGTGCGGAACCTGATCCGCGTCCAGGACATGGGCGAGTCCCGGGTCCTCACCCTGTGCGCGATGTGCTACGGGACCCTCAGGCGGTCGGCCCGGTTCGTGGCCGCCGACCCGGAGCGGCTCTCGCGGATCAACGCGTTCATGAGCGACGAGCACGACTACCGCGGCGGGGTGGAGGTGCTCCACCTCCTCGGGTTCCTGCGGGACGTGGTGGGATACGAAAACCTGGCATCCAAGGTTGTCCGCCCCCTCACGGGGGTGCGGGCCGCGCCGTACTACGGGTGTACCCTGGTGCGGCCGCGGGAGGTAGGGGTGGACGACCCCGACCGGTCGGAGGTCCTCGAGCGGGTGCTCTCGGCCCTGGGGGCGGAGGTCGCCGAGTTCCCGTACAAGGTGGAGTGCTGCGGGGCGTACCTGACGGTGGGGGCGCCGGCGATCGTGGCGGGGCGGGTGAGGGACATCGTCGCTTCGGCCGCGGCCAATGGGGCGGACCTGATCGTCACCAGTTGTCCACTCTGTCAGTTCAACCTGGAGGCGCGCCGGCCGGGGACCGGGCCGCGGCTGCCCGTCGTGTACCTGGGCCAGCTCCTGGCCTGGGCCCTAGGGGCGGACGCCTGCCTCCCGCCCGAGGCGGAGGCCCTGATCCAGGGGACCACCCCGGCGGCCGCCGGTGCGCAACAGAGGTGAGGGGATGACCAGAGATCAAGGGATGCTCACCGTGTACATCATGGGCAAGGGGTACCGCGTGCCCGCAGGCCTCACGATCATGAAGGCCATGGAGTACGCGGGGTACCGCCTGGTGCGGGGCTGTGGGTGCCGCGGCGGCTACTGCGGGGCCTGCGCCACCGTGTACCGTCTGCCCGGGGATTACCGCCTCTACGCCGATCTCGCTTGCCAGACCACGGTTCAGGACGGCATGTACATCGCTCAACTGCCGTTCACACCGGCCGAGCGGGCCGACTACCAGCTGTCCCAGCTGGCCCCCCGGGGGGAAACGCTCCTCGCCCTGTACCCGGAGCTGGCGCGGTGCGTGGCCTGCAACACGTGCACCAGGGCCTGCCCCCAGAAGCTGGAGGTGATGGACGCCGTCCAGGCCGCCCTGCGTGGGGATATCCGGCAGGTGGCCGAGCTCACCTTCGACTGCGTCCAGTGCGGCCTGTGTGCCATGCGCTGTCCGGCGGAGATCGCCCACTACCACGTGTGGCAGCTCGCCCGGCGCCTCTGCGGGGCCTACCTCACCCCCCGCGCCCAGCACCTGGCCCGGCGGGTGGCCGAGGTGGAGTCCGGGGCTTTCGACGCTGAGCTGGACCGGCTGATGGGCATGGGCAAGGACGAGTTGGCCAAGGCATACCAGGCCCGGGACATCGAGCCCTGAGGAGGGAGCGGGTGGCCACGTATCCGAAGGAGATGCAGGAATCGATCGCGCGGGTGGAAGCAACGCGCCCCCAGCGCATGAAAGCGGGGTTTCCCCGCCTTTCCCTGGCCGAGCAGGAGGCGCTCCTCAGGGGGTTTCACCCCGACTACAAGGAAGGTGGCAAGCGCCCACTCCGAGTGGGGCCGTCGCAGGGGGAGTTCGTGCCCCATGAGGTGGCCGACCTCCTCGAGGCCTACCCCCTCCTCGACCCACGGGAGGTGGACCTAAGCGAGGTGGACTACGACGTGGACGTGCTCGTGATCGGGGGCGGCGGGGCGGGAACGGTGGCCGCGCTGTGGGCGTGCGAAGCTGGCATCCCCGCCAACCGCATCCTCATCGCCACCAAGCTCCGCCATGGGGACTCCAACTCGATGATGGCCCAAGGGGGCATCCAGGCCGCGGACAAGCCCCACGACTTCCCGGCCATCCACTACCTGGACGTGATCGGCGGGGGGCACTTCGCGGGCGATCCCAAACTGGTACGGGCCCTGGTCCAGGACGGCCCGATGATCATCCGCTGGCACGAGGCGCTCGGGGTGATGTACGACAAAGGTCCCGATGGGACGATGATCACCATCCACGGCGGGGGCACGTCGAGAAGGCGCATGCACTCGGCCAAGGACTACACGGGGATGGAGATCATGCGGGTGCTGCGGGACGAGGCGAGGAGCCGGGGGATTCCCGTGCTCGAGTTCTCCCCGGCGGTGGAGCTCCTCACCGATGTCCACGGCCAGGTGGCCGGAGCGGTGCTGTGGAACCTGGAGACGGAGGAGTACCTGATCGTGCGGGCCAAGGCCACCGTGCTCGCCACCGGCGGTTGGGGGCGCTTGCACATCCAGGGCTTCCCCACTACCAACCACTACGGGGCGACCGCCGATGGCCTGGTGCTCGCGTACCGGGTGGGAGCCAGGCTACGCGACCTGGATTCCGTACAGTACCACCCGACCGGGGCAGCGTATCCGGAGCAGCTCGTGGGCCTGCTCATCACCGAGAAGGTGCGGGGTTTGGACGCCCAGCCGGTGAACAGGGATGGGGAGCTCTTCGTGCACCCGCTTGAGCCGCGGGACGTGGAGTCGGCCGCGTTCATCCGGGAGTGCATGCCCCTGGAGCAAGGTGGGCGGGGCCTCGGGGTGGTGACCCCCACCGGGATGGTCGGGGTGTGGCTGGACACGCCGATGGTGGATATGATCCACGGCAAGGGCACGTTCCAGCGGGCCCTTTCCAGCATCTGGCGGATGTACGTGCGGTTCGACATCGACCCCACCCGCGAGCCGATCCTCGTCTACCCCAGCCTCCACTACCAGAACGGGGGGGTGGCGATCGACGAGAACGGGTGGACAGGGATCCCGGGCCTGTTCGCCGGGGGGGAGGTGGAGGGCGGCGTTCACGGCAAGAATCGGCTGATGGGGAACTCGCTTCTTGACTACAACGTGTTCGGTCGCCGGGCTGGGCTCGCTGCCGCAGCTTGGGCCAAGGAGGCCCGCGTGGGCCGCCTGACCCTGGCCCACGTCAAGCGGTACGTGGAACAACTCAAGGCGGCGGCGGTCCCCAAAGAGCGGCGGGCGCCGCTGCTCCTGCCCGACTACCGCGGCGAGCGGGTCCTGGCACGGATGGTGGACCTCCTATGATCGTGGATGAGAAGGCGGTGGCGAAGCGGTGGCGGGTGCCCAAGGGCCACGTGTACGTCCTGGAGGACGTGTGCAAAGGGTGCGGGTTCTGCATCGAGTTCTGCCCCCGGAAGGTGCTCGTCCGGGCTGATCACTACAACGCGAAAGGGTACCACCCCCCCGAGGTGGTCGACGCCGAGGCGTGCGTGATGTGCGGGTTCTGCGAGCTCATCTGCCCGGATTTCGCCATCTGGACGGAGAAAGGCGAGACAGGCAAGTTGGCGTCGGGGATGAACCCCGACGACGGACGCCCAACCGGGGAAGGCGGTAACGGTGCCAGGTAAGGCGATCCTCTCCGGCGTGCACTTCATGAACGGCGACGAGGCCATCGCCGAGGGGGCGATCGCCGCCGGGTGCCGGTTCTTCGCGGCCTACCCGATCACCCCCCAGTCGGAGATCGCGGAGCGGCTGGCGTGGCGGCTGCCCCGGGTGGGGGGGATGTTCATCCAGATGGAGGACGAGCTAGGGGCGATGGCGGCGGTGGTCGGGGCGGCGTGGGGCGGGGCCAAGGCGATGACGGCCACCTCCGGTCCCGGGTTCTCCCTGATGATGGAAAACCTAGGCCTGGCGATCATGACCGAGACCCCGTGCGTGGTGGTGGACGTGCAGCGGGGCGCGCCCTCGACCGGCCTCCCCACCGCGGTGGGCCAAGGGGACATGATGCAGGCCCGCTGGGGATCCCACGGCCACTACGAGATCATCGCCCTCGCTCCTTCCTCCCCCCAGGAGTCGTTCGACCTCGCCGTGCGCGCGTTTGCGCTCTCGGAGCGGTTCCGGGTGCCGGTGCTCCTCCTCACCGACGAGGTCGTTGGCCACATGTACGAGCGGGTGGAGATCCCGGAAGAGGTGCCGATCGCCCCCCGCCGCCGGCCCCAGGTGCCCCCGGACCGGTTCATCCCCTACCAGCCCGATCCCGATCTCGTGCCCCCCATGGCCTGTGCCGGGGAAGGGTACCGCATCCACGTCACCGGCCTCACCCACGACGAGCGCGGCTACCCGGACATGTCCGCCGAGGCCCACGACCGACTGGTGCGTCGCCTGTGCGACAAGATCCTGCGCTTTCGGGACGAGTTCACGTTCTACGAAGCGGTCGACCTAGATGACGCCGAGATCGCCGTGGTCTCCTACGGGATCTCGGCCCGGGTCGCCCATGGGGCGCTGGCCCTGGCCCGCGAGCAGGGGATCAAGGCCGGCATGCTCCGCCTGATCACGGCGTGGCCGTTCCCCGATCCTGTGGTGCGGTCCCTGGCCGATCGGGTCCGGGGGATCGTGGTGGTGGAGCTGAACTTGGGGCAGATGTCGCGGGAGGTGGAGCGGGCCGTGCGGGGGAAGGTCCCGGTGATCGGGGTCTACCACGCCGGGGGGCGGATCCACACCCCGGAGGAGGTGCTCTCCGGGATCGAGGAGGTGGTGCGATGCCGGTGAAGACGAAGCCGATCCCCGAGGCGGTGCCCGGGGTGCGACACCCGATGGAGAAGTACCTGCGCACCGACCGCCTCCCCCACATCTGGTGCGCCGGCTGCGGGCTGGGCTCGGCCCTGTCCTGCTTCCTGTACGCGCTCGATGAGCTGGGGTGGGATCCGAACTCGGTGGCGGTGGTGTCCGGGATCGGCTGCACCGGGCGCATCGCCGGCTACGTGCGCCTGGACTCCTACCACACCACCCACGGCCGGGCGATCCCGTTCGCCACCGGGCTTAAACTCGCCAAGCCCGATCTTCACGTGGTCGTGTTCTCCGGGGATGGGGACCTGTTCGCCATTGGCGGCAATCACTTCATCCACGCCGCCCGGCGCAACGTGGACCTCACCATCCTGTGCGTGAACAACTTCAACTACGGGATGACCGGGGGCCAGGTGGGGCCGACGACCCCGCTCGAGGGCTTGACCACCACCACCCCGTACGGGAACTTCGAGCACCCGTTCAACCTCGTGCACCTGGCCGCCTCGGCCGGGGCGAGCTACGTGGCCCGGTGGACGGCCCTCGACGGCCGGCGACTTCAGCGGGCGATGGTGGAGGCGATGTCCAAGAAGGGGCTCACGTTTGTGGAGATCCTGTCGCCTTGCCCCACCAACTACGGCCGGCGCAACAAGCTGGGGGAGGGCCTCGATGAGCTCCGCTACTACGCCCAGCACGCCCTGATCCGCCACGGCGCCGATCCCAAGGAGGCGGAGATCGTCCCGGGGAACGACTTCCTCGTGGGGAAGTTCGTGGACGTGGAGAAGCCGACCTACCTCGAGATGTACGAGGCCAAGGTCAGGGAACTGGGAGGGAAGCGATGAAGCTTGTGGAGGCGCTGGTCGCGGCGGTGGCCAAGGCGGCCGTGGATCTACCGGCGGACGTGGTACGGGCGCTTGAGCGGGCCCGGGATCGGGAGGAAGGCCCTGCCCGAGTGCAGCTCGAGGCGATCCTCCGGAACGTCGAGATCGCCCGCGAGGGCCGGGTTCCGATCTGCCAGGACACGGGCACGCTCTCGTTTTTCGTCCGGTTCGGCGTGGGGTTCCCTCATCTTGCGGAGCTGCGGGCGGCGCTTCCCGGGGCGGCGCGGGCGGCCACGAAGGTGGTGCCCCTGCGGCCGAACACGGTCCACCCGCTCACCGGGGGGAACCCCGGGGACAACACCGGCCGGCTCATACCGGCCATCACCTGGGAGCCGGTGGATGGGAACGAAGTGGAGATCTACGTCCTCCCCAAGGGCGGGGGATCGGAGAACTGCTGCGCCCTCCGGATGCTTCCTCCCGGGGTGGGCCTCAAGGGGGTGAAGGAAGCGGTGGTGGAGCACGTGGTGGGATGCGGGGGCCTCCCCTGTCCACCCACGGTGGTCGGGGTCGGGATCGGCGGTGGAGCCGACCTCGCCCTCAAGCTCGGGAAGGTGGCCCTCCTCCGCCCGGTGGGGGAGCGCCATCCCGAGCCCCAAGTTGCTGCCCTGGAGGCGGAGCTTGAGGAGCTGATCAACGGCTCTGGGGTGGGTCCGATGGGGCTTGGGGGCAACACCACCGTGCTCGCCGTGCATGTGGAGTACGCCCATCGCCACCCGGCGTCGCTCCCGGTGGGGATCGTGGTCCAGTGCTGGGCCGACCGCCGCGCCACGGTTCGGGTGCGTCCCGATGGGACGGTAGAGGTGCTATGAATGCCCCGCTGGTCCTTCGGCCACGCGGACAACTTCGGAACGCCGCGGCTAGAAATCCACATAGGAATGGGCCCCGGAGCCTCCGGTTACGCGGAGAACTTCCGATCCCCACGGCTCGACGACGTCCCGGCTCAGAGATGGACGTCTCCAACAGGAGAACCCAGGCATTGCTGAGGTCAACCGTTTCTGGGTATCATGAAACCGACTTGCCGAAGCAGTGGAAATCCGCGTGCCGCAGGTCCGCGGACTCAAAAACCGTCAGGAAGGCTCCCGGGTGCCCAACCATGGCACTGAAGCACCGAGAGATCACCGAGCAGATCCTCCAGGCCTTCTACAAGGTGTACCACGTCTTGGGCCATGGCTTCCTGGAGAAGGTCTACGAGAACAGCCTGGCGGTTGAGCTCCGCGAACGAGGCCTCGCCGTCCAGCAGCAGGCTCCGATCCGTGTCCTCTACAATGGGCACCCGGTGGGAGAGTACTTCGCCGACCTGCTCGTGGAAGGAGGCGTGATCGCCGAGATCAAGGCTGCTCAGGCGCTGACAGACGAACACTTCGCCCAACTCATCAACTGCCTCAAGGCCACCGGGATCGAGGTCGGCCTGCTCCTCAACTTCGGACCCAAACCTGAAGTCAAGCGCAAGGTCTTCGAGACGGCGGAGAAGAAGGCATCTGGAGAGGAGGCACGCCGCGGCGATCCGCGGACGACAGTCCGCGTGCGAAGTCCGCGGGCTGTTCAAGATCCGGGGGGAGAAGATGGTGCTGACGACACCGATCGCTGAGAAGGACGCCCGGGCGCTCAAGGCTGGGGACGTGATCTACGTTTCCGGGACGATGTTCACCGCCCGGGACGAGGCCCATCGTCTGATGCTTGAGCGGGGGGCGCCGCTGCCGGTAGAGGGGTTGGCCCTGTTCCACTGCGGCCCGGTGGTGCGAGAAACGGACGGCGGCTGGGAAGTGGTCGCGGCCGGGCCGACCACGTCGGCGCGGATGGAGCTCTTTGAGGCCGATTTTCTGCGCAAGTTCCGGACCCGAGTCATCGTGGGCAAGGGCGGCATGGGCGAGAAGACCCTGGCCGCCCTCGGCGAGGTGGGGGCGGTCTACACCCATTTCACCGGCGGGGCCGGGGCGCTTGCTGCCCAAGCCGTCCGCCGGGTCCGGGAGGTCCACTGGCTCGAGGAGCTCGGGATCCCTGAGGCCGTCTGGATTCTAGAGGTAGACCGGTTCGGGCCCCTGGTGGTGGCGATGGACGCCCACGGCCGGTCCCTCTACAAGGACCTCGCGGCCAAGGTTGAGGAGAACATGAAGGGGATCCGCGCCCGCATTCGGGGTTAGGTGGGGGTCATACAAAGGGAGGTGGAGATGAAAGAGCAAAAGCCCAACGTGGAGGAGCTCCTGGCCAAAGCCGGGGAGCCGGGGAGGAAGGCCCCCCCGTGGCACGCGTTCTACCGGGGCAAGGTCGGGGTGACCCTGAAGTGCGCGATCACCGGGTACGACGACTTCGGGATCTGGTACACCCCCGGCGTGGCCCAACCGTGCAAGGAGATCGCCGCCGACCCGGACAAGGTGTTCACGTACACGAACAAGGGGAACTTCGTGGCCGTGGTGTCCGACGGCACGCGCGTCCTGGGCCTCGGGGATATCGGCCCGGAGGCGGCGCTCCCGGTAATGGAGGGCAAGGCCTTGCTCTTCAAGTACCTGGGCGGGGTGGACGCATTCCCGGTGACCATCGACACGAAAGACCCCGACGAGCTCATCCAGGCCGTGAAGTGGATCGCCCCCGCGTTCGGGGGGATCAACCTGGAGGATATCTCCTCCCCCAAGTGCTTCTATGTGCTAGATAGGCTTCGCAAGGAGCTTGAGATCCCGGTGTGGCACGACGACCAGCAGGGCACGGCGGCGATCACCCTCGCCGGAGCCCTCAACGCCCTCAAGGTGGTGGGCAACGACCCGAAGAAGGTGACCTACGCCGTGATCGGGTCCGGGGCGGCGAACATCGCCTTCGTGCGGGTGCTCCTCACCTACGGGGTCCCGCCGGGCAACGTGATCATGGTGGACTCAAAAGGCATCCTCCACCCCGGCCGCGAGGACCTGGAAGCGAAAAAGGACGAGAACCCGTACAAGTGGGACTACGCGAACAGGACCAACGCCGAGCGGAGGACCGGCGGGATCAAGGAGGCCCTGGAAGGGGTGGACGTGTGCGTGGCCGCCTCCAAGCCCGGCCCGGGGACCATCAAGCCCGAGTGGGTAGCCGGCATGGCCAAGGATGCCATCGTGTTCGCCTGCGCCAACCCGATCCCCGAGATCTGGCCGTGGGAGGCGAAGGAGGCGGGGGCGGGGATCATTGGCACCGGCCGGTCGGACTTCCCGAACCAGATCAACAATTCCCTCGGGTTCCCCGGGATCTTCCGCGGGACCCTGGACGTGTTCGCGCGCACGATCACCGACGAGATGGCCATCGCCGCGGCGGAGGCCATCGCGGCCACGGCGGAGGAGAAGGGCCTCTCCGAGGACTACATCGTCCCCACGATGATGGAGTGGGAGGTTTTTATCAACGAAGCAGTGGCCGTGGGCAAGAAGGCGATCGAGCAGGGAGTAGCCCGGCGGATCCTCAGCGAATCGGAGCTCGAGCGAGAAGCTACGCGGATGATCCGCTACGCCCGCGAGGAGACGGAGATCCTGATGAAGGCCGGCCACATCGCCCCTCCTCCGGCAGTCTGAGCCACCCCTGAGCCGGCAAATGGAGCGGGGCCAGCAGGAGCTGGCCCCGTTTTTTAGGCCCGGGCAAGAAGGGACCACGGCAGGGCCACGATCCTCTCCCCGAGGCGGATGACCTCCTCCCCACAGTAGAGAAGCACTCCAGCCCGGGCCTCCGGATACTCCTTTGCGAAGACTTCAAGCCCCTTGACATCGGAATAGTGCGCCCGGGGCCCCAACTTGGCCTCCACGCTTCACCGCCAAGAACAGCTCCGGTACCCGCTGGGCCTCGTCGATCACCACCTCCTGGGCCCCGGCCCACAGGGCCTCGGGCTCGCGCTCGGCCTGGGCCAACACATCGAGATCGTCCAGGGAGCGGTAGCGCCAGTTCCTCACCGGGTCGGAGTGGCGGAGGAGCGTGGTCTTCCCGGTCTGGCGGGCTCCGGTGAGTACCACCACCGGATGGGCGGCCACCGCCTCCGCCAGCCGCGGTTCCACCCACCGCCGTCTGTACAACAGTTCATGCAATGAACGATTATCGTTCATGCCTTGAACTATCTAGGACTTGTGCAGTTGGGACAAACCCGTAAAGCAGGATGAGCCAGATGGGTTCGGATAGCATCTCGAATGACCGCCGCCTTCGCCTCACCACTTTCGGGGTTGCCCAAGGTCGTAGCGTCGGGGTTTATCCCCGGCGCCCAATGCGGCGTCGCCCATAAAGGGCGACAACAACGTCGGCCATGGAGGCCGACGCTACACCCCAGGCCTGTAGCGTCGGGGTTTATCACCGATGTTGTTGTTGCGTAATATTTCGAAAGACGCGCTGGGGACAAAGGGTTAGAGCGCGGACGATAAGCGACAAGGGACTGGGGAGGTGCGTCATGGGCGGAGCAGGGTTCCGCGACCTCAGGCGGGCGATGTTCCGGTTCTACGAGGAAGGGCGGTACCGCGACGCCTTGGAGGCAGCTTGCCAGGCCGGCGTCGTCCACCAGGGTCACCCGGATCCGGTGGCGTCCGGGCTGCACCCTGAGGGCGAAGTCGAACGATCCTTCGGTCTTGCCCCGCACCGCCGCAGCATAAGGGGGCTTGGTGAGGTCGAGGGCGAAGCTCGGGAGCGGGCCTTCCAGAACCTCGAACTTTGCTTGGGCGATGTCGCCGT
>JANLFW010000012.1 GCA_024653305.1 Candidatus Acetothermia bacterium
CGTACCCTACAACCATTCGCTCTCTCAGGCTAACAAGGGTTTGCGCAACAGGCTCTGTACCTCAGGCACAAATCCGAGGGTGGACCCCCAAGACCACCGGAGAATGGTCTGGACACCTCTCAGCCCTTCTCGCCTGGAGCAGAGAAGGGCACCCGGCCCGCCCTGTGGCTACGGTCCCTCTGCGCTGTCGATCGGCAGCGGGCGAATCCGAATTCGAGCCTCTTCCAACACGATCACGCTGCCCCGCTCCAGGGCCTCCTCCACCTGGGAGAGGTTTTTCAACAAGAGCGCCACTTGGGCGGTCGGATGCCGCCCAGCGACCCGGCGAAACAAAATGACCGAGGGTTTCCGCTGCTTCCGCAGGGCCAGCAGAGTGCCGAAGTCGGTATCGGCGGAGACCAGCACGCGATCCTCCCGCGCGGCCCGCTCGAAGACGACCTCGTCCTCCGCGTTCTGGAGCCCGTAGTCCCGCACGTGGACTGCCTCGTGCCCGGCCTGGCGTAACCCCTCGCCCACCTGCGGGGAAAGGGCGTTGTCGATGAGAAACCTCATCCCACGGGAACCAGCGGCAATGCCCGCTCGCGAACGGCTTCCGCGGCGTAGCGGAGCGCCTCGCGGATGTCTTCGAGCTCCAAATCCGGATAGGCGGCTAGGATCTCCGCTTCAGTCATCCCATCGGCGACCATGGCCACCACCGTGGCCACGGGAATGCGCAGCCCACGGATGCAAGGCACGCCCCCCATCCGGCGCGGATCGACGGTGATTCGTTGGAATTCCATGCTTTCACCTCATTAGGTCAGTCTACCTACCGGTATCCCCCAGCACAACTTAAGCTTGGGCGACGCTCAGCCGTGCGCGGGCTCTACAACGGCTCGCCGGAGCAGAAGTCTACCCGGGTCAACGTTCATTCGTCAGATGCCCCGGTCAAACCCCCTGGGAAGGCTGGAACCGCTCGCCGCTCTGGTAGATGGCATGGACGATCAGAAGATTGGCGCCCGGATACTCGACTGTTGGCCGGGCGCGAGCTGATCTTCACGCCCGGGCCGACCCCGTTGGGATCGCGGCGCAAGATCCAGGGGGGCGATGGGCTTGGTTGCACCCGCCCTCCGGGGCGGGTGAGGATTGAAACGGCCAGATTCTGTCCCCCCCAGGGAGGAACCTCGGTTGTGCGAAAATCGGCCATCTCCTCAGCCTCCGGGTATCATCGAGCGGCAAGGAGGGACGATGGATCAGCGGAAGGTAGCCGAGCTCATGGAGCGGCACGGGGTCCCCGGGCGGGATGCGTACGATCTTCCCACGAGCCCACTGCGGTTCTCGGACGGGGCCCAGTACCGCATGGAGATCTCCGGGGTGGAGCGGCCGGAGGTGCTCGAGGCCATCGTGGACGAGGCCCAAAAACGCAAGGTCCCGGTGCACCGCATGATCTCCACGGTGATGGGCGCAACCCTCCTCACCCGGGAAGAACTCACGGACTTCGCCCAGATCGCCTCCGAGGCCAGGGTGGAGGTCATCCTCACCCCCGGGCCCCGCTCGGCGTGGGACACCGGGCGCCAGCTCGTCACCCCGGAAGGGGGGCTTTCGGGCCTGCGGTTCCGGGGGGCGGACCAACTTCGGTACGTGATCGCCGACATCCTGCGCGCGGTGGAGCTTGGATTCCGCGGGTTCCTCGTCCTCGACGAGGGCCTCCTGTGGCTCCTCTCCCGGATGCGGGATGCGGGCGACCTCCCCAAGGACGTGGTGTTTAAGGTCTCCATCTTCGCCGGACATGGCAACCCGGCCGGGGCGAAGGTGCTCGAGGCCCTCGGGGCGAACACGTTCAACCCCCTGGCTGACCTGGACCTGCCCGAGCTCGCCGCGATCCGCAAGACGGTGCGGATGCCCCTCGACCTCCACATCTACCTCACCGACTCGTTCGGGGGGTTCAACCGGTTCTACGAGGCCCCGGAGATGGTACGGGTCTGTTCCCCTTGTTACTTTAAGCTCGAGCCGGGGCCGGCGTGCGTGGCCGGACCCGGGGCCTTGTACAAGCCATGGGTGGCGGGCAAGACCCTCGCCGATTGGGGCCGGGAGAAGGTGAAGCACGCCGGGATCCTGCACGAGCTCGTCCAGGAGTCCCTGCCCGGGGCGGTGCTCTCCGGCTGGGGACCGGCCGACCTCGCCGTCCCCAAGCCGTGACCCTTGAGGGAGGTTTCATGACGTTCGAAGAGCTCCTGGCCATCATCCAGGCGGAGGACATCCGGTGGGTGGACCTGCGGGCGGTGGACCTCGCCGGCCGGCTGCGGTGCCTGTCCCTGCCGGCGGGGGAGCTTTCTCCTGCCGTGTTCCAGCGCGGGATCGGGGTGGATGCCTCCAACTATGGCCTCGCCGGCGTGGAGGAGAGCGACATGGTCCTCCTCCCGGATCCCGCCACGGCCCGCATCGATCCGACCCGCGATCCCCCGGCGCTCGTGATCCTGTGCGATCTCGCCCGGCCCGGGGAGGGCCCATTCCCTGCCGCCCCGCGCAGCGTGGCCCGGGCCGCGGAAGGATTCCTCCAGAGCTCCGGGATCGCCGACCACGCCCTGTTCGGAGTGGAGCTGGAGTTCTACCTGTTTGATTCCGTGCAGGTGGACGACCTCCTGCTCTCCCAGGGGGTGGAGATCGTCCCCCTCGAGGGCCAGTCTTCGCTGTCCCTCGAGGCCTTGCCCAGCCCCCGCTCCGCCTACCACGCGGGCGGGCCGGAGGACCGCGGCCGCGCCCTGCGGGAGCGGGCGGTGGAGGTGCTCACCCGGTGGGGGATTCCCGTGCGCTACCACCACCACGAGGGGGGCTCCTTGGGCCAGATGGAGATCGAGCTTGGGTTTGGAAAGCTCCTCGAGGCCGCGGACTGGACAGCCCTGGCGCAGGACCTCATCGCCCGGCTCGCCGCGGACGAGGGCCTGGTGGCCTGCTTTTTGCCGAAGCCGATCCATGATCAGGCCGGAAGCGGCCTGCACTTCCACCAGTACCTGGCGGGACAGGGCCGGAGCCTGTTCGCGGGGGAGGACGGCCTCTCCGAGCTCGCCCTGCACTACGTGGGCGGGCTCCTCGTCCACGGCCGGGCGTTGAGCGCCCTCGTCTCCCCGTCCACCAACTCGTATCGCCGTCTGCGCCCGGGGTTTGAGGCCCCGGTGCACCTCGCGTTCGGCCACGCCAACCGCACCGCGGCGGTGCGCATCCCCGGGTACATCGATCCCGCCTCGGCCCGGATCGAGTACCGCCCGCCCGACCCGAGCTGCAATCCCTACCTCGCCCTCTCCGCGTGCCTGATGGCCGGGGTGGACGGGATCCGCCAGGCCATCGATCCGGTGGCCAAGGGGTGGGGGCCGCACGAGGGGAGCCTGTACGAGCGCGGGCGGCGCGGACGCCGGGTGTCCGTGCTTCCCCGCAACCTCGAGGAGGCCCTGGACGCCCTCCGCGCCGACCACGGCTTCCTTACCCTGGGCGGGGTGTTCCCCGAGGAGCTGATCGAGCTGTGGTTGGCCGCGAAGGGGGCGGAGGCGGCCCAGGTGGCGGCCCGGCCACATCCGTACGAGTTCCGGCTGTACGGGCCTTAGGGTGAACGCGTTCCGCAGGGCCGGTTTTGCGCTTGGGCGGTTCCCGCCTGGCCCCACCTGTTCCATCGCCGACGTCCCCGGGGTGGGGGTGGGCCACCGCACCCTCGTGCGGGGCGAAGGGGCGGAGGCGGTGCGGACCGGGGTCACCGCCATCCTCCCTCCCGGGGACCCGTACGCTGACCCCCTCCCGGCCGGGGCGTTCGTGCTCCACGGCCACGGGAAGGCCGTGGGCCTCGCGCAGGTCCGGGACCTCGGGGAGCTGGAGACCCCGGTGCTCCTCACCAACACCCTGGCCGTCTTCCGGTGCGCCGATGCCCTCGTCACCTGGACCCTCGCGCGACACCCTGAGGCGCGGTCGGTGAACCCCGTCGTCCTTGAGTGTAACGACGGCTACCTTTCGGCGATCGAGGCGCGGTCGGTGACCGAAGGTGATGCCCTGGCCGCGCTCGCGGCGGCCGGGGACGAAGTAGCGGAGGGATGCGTGGGAGCGGGTACGGGAATGGTGGCGTTTGGGTTCAAGTCCGGGGTCGGCACTGCCTCCCGCCAGGTTGGGCCGTTTGCGGTGGGGGCCCTCGCCCTCCCCAACATGGGCCGGCGCGAGGATGTTCGGTTCTTGAGGCGTCCCCCTCACCCTGGCCCTCTCCCACGAAGGGAGGAGGGCAAGGAAACTCCCTCCCCCTCGACGGGGGAGCGCGGGGGAGAGGGTGACGGAGGTTCCCTGATCGTAGTCGTGGCCACCGACGCCCCGCTTCTCCCCGGGCAGCTCTCGCGCCTCGCCCGCCGGGCGGCCCTCGGGGCGGCCCGCACCGGGGCCCCCGCGGATACGGGGAGCGGCGACTTCTTCCTCGCCTTCTCCACCGGGTGGCGGATCCCCCGGGGGGTGGAGTCGGTGCGGGTGGAGTTCGTCCCCGACCGGTCCAAGCTCATGGGGGACCTCTACCGGGCCACGGCCGAGGCCGCGGAGGAGGCGGTGCTCTCGGCCCTCTTCGCGGCGACGCCGATTGTCGGCCGCGACGGCCAGGTTGTCCCCACCTTGGTTCGTTCCTGAACGTCAAAGCCCACGCTCGGCCGGCGCCCCACAGACCTCACCATCTAGAAACCTCCTCATCGATCTTGCTATCTGGCCGCGCCTATCATTGGGCCGGGTGATCGCGATGAGGAAGAAGGTGGGGACGGTCATCGACGAGGAGCTTCTCCGCCAGGCCAAGCTCGTTGCCGCTCGCGACAACCTGCGCTTGTCCCAGCTGATCGAGGACGCCCTCCGCCAGTACCTGCAGCGCAAGGGCCCAGCTGCGCAGGTCGACCGTTCTCGAGGAGCCCTGCGGGCCCCGCCGGAGTTGGTCCGCACGGTCATGGAGGAGGAAGAGGGGTTCCTTGACGCGTAGACTCAGCGATGTCCCCGACGGGGCTCTGGTTTTCGTTGACGCGAACATCTTCGTGTACCACTTCACCGGCGTTTCTGCGGAGTGCTCGCGGTTTCTGGCGAGATGCGAACAGGGGAACATCACGGGGCTTACCGGAGTCCACGTCCTCCTTGAGGTGCTCCATCGGTTGAAGATGGTGGAGGCCGTGACCAGGGGTTTGGTGTCGCCCGGCAACGTGGCCCGGAAGCTGCGCGAACACCCCGAAGTCGTGAAGGAACTGTCCCAATCCGAGGAGCAGGCAGAGGTTGTCCTGAGGATGGGGGTGGGAGTCATGCCTGTTGACGACAGCATCCTTGTCGCGAGTCGGCAGTACCGCAGCACCTACGGGCTGATGGTCAACGGCTCCGTGACCGCGGCGATGGCCCGCCAGGCGGGGGTCGAGGCGATCGCCAGCTCGGACAAGGACTTCCTGCGGATCCCTGGATTCCGCGTGTACAGCCCGGGAGACCTACGTCCCAGACGGGAGAAGAAAGGCTGAGCGACCTGTGAGGCGTTCGCCCGCCCGTCCGAGCGTCGGCCATCAGGCTGACGGGCGAGGCGCTGTGCGTCGCCGGGCGTTGGCGAGGGCGACGCCGCCGAGGAGAGAGAGCCAGCTCGGGATCTCCCCAAGCCAAACCCAGGCGATCCCCCCGGAAACACGCCCAGGTAGACCACGGCCAGGATCGCCGACCACGGTGCGCCAGAGAGTGTAGAAAGGAGTCCGGGGAGGAAGACGAGCATCGGGATCGTCCCTGCCCAGAAGACATAGGTCGTGAACGCAAGCGGAGGATAGCGAGCAACGAACTTCTTCTGGAGCACGCTGTAGCCACTGGCGGAGATGGCGGCGAGAAGGACGACGAGGGCCCCAGGCTCGAGGCGCAACGCCTCCCCCTCCCCGAGGGTGATCAAGGTTACGCCCGCAAAGCCGATCGCGATCCCCAACCAGCCCCAGCGGCCCAGCTCTTCCTGGAGGAACAGCCGGGCGAGGAGGGCGGTGAACATCGGCGCGGAGGCGATGAGGAGGCTCGCTGCGCCAGCCGTGACCGCAACGGCCAGGGCGAGGGGGGCATCCAGGTGTGGCTTGTTCATCGGCGCAGTCGTCTGCCTCCGAGCACGGACCAAGGGCCGGCGTCGCGCTGTGGCCCCCGCCCTATTCCCCTTGTCCACGCAGCTACTCGATGCTGCGCACCCCGCGGAAGAGGCGCTCCAGTTCAGCGATCCGGCTTTCGACCAAGCCCTGCTCTTCCTTCGCCGCGTGGTATTCGGAGTTCTCCCCCAGGTCCCCCAGCTCCCGCGCCGCCCGCAGCCGCTCGATCACCTGGGGCCGCCGCACGCGCACGAGCTCGTCGAACTCCTTCTTGAACCGCTCGTAGCCCTCGCGGGTGAGAACGTTCCCTTCGTACTTGGGGGGTAGCTTCATCCTCCCCTCCTTGGGATGGGTCTTGGTCTAGCTCTTGGGAACCTGCTGCCAATCCTTGAGGAACCGGGCGATCCCGGCGTCGGTGAGCGGGTGCGCGAACAGTTTCTTCAACACCTCGTAGGGCACCGTGGCGATCGGCGCCCCGAGCGTGGCCGCGCTCAGGACGTGCCCGGGGTGGCGGATGCTCGCTACGATCACCTCGGTCGGGAGCCCATAGTTCCGGAAGATCGTGAGGATCTCGGCCACTACGCTCATCCCATCTCCGCCGGCGTCGTCGATCCGGCCCACGAACGGGGACACGAAGTCCGCCCCACACTTGGCGGCGAGCAGGGCCTGGTTCGCCGAGAACACCAGGGTCACGTTGGTCCGGATCCCCTCCTTGGAAAGCACCTGCACCGCCCGGAGCCCCTCCGCGGTGATCGGGATCTTGACCACCACGTTCTCCGCCACCCTGGCGAGCTCCCGCGCTTCCCGAACCATGCCCTCGGCATCGAGGGCGGTGACCTCGGCCGAGACCGGGCCAGGGACGATCCCGCAGATCTCCCGCAGCACCAGGGCTGCCGGCCGCTTCTCCCGGCTCAGCAGGGTCGGGTTGGTGGTGACCCCGTCGATCAGCCATGCCATCTCGCGGATCTCGCTCACGTTGGCCGTGTCCAGATAGAGCTTCATCCTGCCCTCCTCGGGTTTTGGAATCGACCATGCGCCAGTTTAGCGAGGTTGGGCGCAAACGGCCACGCCCGCTCGCTTCCTCACGCCCGTTCGCTTAGAATGGCGGTCGAGAAGGAGGTGCGATGACCGGCTGGATCATCCTGGGGCTTTTCGTGCTCCTGTTCTTCTGGATCGCGCTCGTCTACAACCGGCTCGTGCGCCTGCAGGTGCGGGCCGAGGAGGCATGGCGCGGGATCGACACCTTGCTCCGAAAGCGGGCCGACCTCATCCCGAACCTGGTGGAGACGGTCAAGGGCTACGCCGGCCACGAGCGGGAGGTGTTCGAAAAGGTCACCGAGGCCCGGTCCGCCTCCCTGCGGGCCAAAACGCCGAGGGAACAGGGCGAAGCCGACGACTTTCTCTCCAGCACATTGAAGACCCTGTTCGCGGTGGTGGAGAACTACCCGGAGCTCAAGGCCAACGAGAACTTCATGTCCCTGCAGAAGTCCCTGGAGGGGCTGGAGGAGGAGATCGCCCGCTCCCGCCGCTACTACAACGCGGTGGTGCGCGACCTGAACATGGCGATCAAGGTGTTCCCGCAGAACCTGATCGCCGGCCTCTTCCGGATCGAGGAGCGGGAGTTCTACACCCTGCCCTCGGAGGAGATGCGGGAGCCGCCCAAGGTGAGCTTCGCCCGATGAAGCGCGTCCTCGTCCTGGCCCTCCTCTGCACCTCCCTCCTCGCCCTCGGGGAGGAGATCCAGAGCTTCCTCGTCCAGGTGGAGATCGGGGCGGATGGCCTCGTCCGGGTGACCGAGGACATCCTCGTGTACTTCGACGTCGCCCGTCACGGGATCGTCCGGGAGATCCCGGTTTCGTACACGCTCCCCACCGGGGAGCGGTACACCCTACGGATGGAGGTAGGCGAGGTGCTCGTCGGCGGGGCCCCGGTCCCGTTCAGCCGCTCAAGCGAGAAGGGGAACGTGGTCCTCAAGATCGGCGACCCGGACCGGCTGGTGCACGGCGAGGTGGGGTACACCGTCCGCTACCGCCTCCTCAGGGCCCTCCGTCGCTACGACGGGAAGGTGGAGCTGTACTGGAACGCGATCGGAACGGAGTGGGAGATGCCCATCGCCCGGGCCCGGGTCGAGGTGGTCCCCCCGGCGTCGGTGGCCGAACCCGACGTGCAGGCCGTGGGGTACCGGGGGTACTACGGTTCCGAGGGCCTGTTCCGCCTCGTGTGGACGGACGGGCGCCTGGTGGGGGAGACGGAACGCCTCCGGCCCGGGGAGGGGATCACGGTGGCGGTGCGGGTCCCGGAAGGGGCGGTGCGCCTCCCCGGGGCCTGGCAGGGGTTCCTGTGGTTCCTCCAGGACAACCTCTACGCCGGGATCCCGATCCTGGTGCTCCTGGGGATGTTCGTGCTGTGGTATCGACGGGGACGCGATCCCAAACTGGGCACGGTGGCCCCGGAGTTCAAGCCCCCGGAGGGCATCGGCCCGGCCGAGGCCGGGGTCTTCCTCGACGACCGGGTGGACGGGCGGGACTTCGCGGCCGGGATCCTGTCCCTGGCCACGAAGGGGTGGCTCAGGATCCGCGAGGTGTGGGAAGGCGAGGCCCGGGAGCCGCAGGACTTCGAGCTCGTGGCCACCGCAGGGAGAGAACCCCTCACGCCGTACGAGGAGGCATTGCGCTCCGCCCTCCTCGGGGGAGCGGAGAAACGCGAGCTCTCCGACCTCAAGTACAACCTCTATGCGAAGATGGCGGGCCTGTCCGCGCGCCTGTACATGGACCTCACCGAGGCCGGGTACTACATGGGCAACCCGGACCGCGTGCGCAGCCTCTACTACGGGCTCGGTGTGGGGACGATTGCCCTCGGGGCGGCCCTTGGGTTCTTCGCCGGTTCCCTGTACCTCGGCCTTGCGGTCGGCGTCTCGGGCCTGGTCGTGCTCGCGTTCGCCCCGGTCATGCCCAGGAAGACGGGCAAGGGCATCGCGGCCCTGCGCCAGGTGCTGGGGCTCCTCGAGTACATCCGCCGGGCAGAGGTGGACCGCATCGAGTTCGCCGCCAGGGAGCGTCACTTCGACCAGCTCCTCCCCTATGCGATGGCGTTCGGGCTCACCGAGGTGTGGGCGAAGAAGTTCGAGGGGCTCCTCACGAGGTCCCCGGAATGGTACGAGGGCCGGTTCCCCACGTTTGCCCCGTACTGGTTCGGCATGCGCCTCATGGCCCTCCAGCACGCCGCGGCCGCGGCGGCCACCGCCGCCCCGCGGGGGGCCTCCGGGCACGGCTGGAGCGGCGGGTCCGGGTTCGGCCGCGGGTTTTCCGGCGGGGGGATGGGCGGGGGCGGTGGACGGAGCTGGTGACGCCATGGGTGCCATCGTCGTCATCGCCGGGGTCCTCCTCGTGGCGTTCTTCTGGTGGCGGTGGAACCTGCGCCTCAGTCGAACCCGAGGGCGGGTGGAGGAGGCATGGCAGGAGCTCGCCGAGGCCCTTGCCGCCCGGATCCGGGCGCTGGAGACGCTGCTTGAGGCCCTGCGCGCGGCCGGGTATGTCCCCGAGGGCCAGGCCCGGCTGCGGGAAGCGCTCGACGCGTTCCGCCGCGCCCAAGGAGAGGGTCCCCGCGTCCAGGCCGAGGCCGACGACCGTGTGCAGACCGTGCTGCGCCAGATCTACCGGGCCCTGCCCCGCGAGCGGACCGCGGAGGTCCGCGCCGCCCAGAACGGCCTCGCCGAGGCCGACGAGGAGCTGGACATCGCCCGCAACCGCTACAACGACCTGGCCCTGGGGTGGTTCGACCTCACCCGCGGCTTCCCGTACCGGTGGATCGTGCGCCTGAAGAAGCTCCCCTCGCCCGAGCTGTTCCTCCTCCGCTCTCAAGAAGAGGAGTTCGGCCGGCGCCACATGCCCATGCCCTGACGATCCGGGTTCCGGTTGACGGGGTACCCCCGGGTTCGCTATAGTAGTGCGGATTTTCCATCGCCAGGAGGTGGTCGGGGTGAGGAAGAGAGCATGGTTGTGGGCCCTGGTGGGGATCGTGCTCGTCGGTGGGGTTGCCCTCGGCGCGGAGAAGTTCGTGGTGGGCTGCGACATCGCATGGGCGCCGTTCGAGTGGGTGTCGCCCAAGGGGGCGTACCTCGGGTTCGACCTCGACGTGATGCGGGCGATCGCCATCCTCGAGGGCTACGAGATCGAGATCCGGGACACCGCGTTCGACTCCATCATCCCCGCGGTGGTCGCGGGCAAGGTGGACATCGGGGCCTCGGGGTTCACCATCACCGCCGAGCGGGCCGAGGTCGTGGACTTCTCTCAGGCCTACTGGGCCTCGGACCAGGCGGTGGTGGTGCGCGAGGGGTCCGGGCTGAACATCGTCACCGCCCTGTCCGGCGGGGCCAAGGTGGGGGCGCAGCGGGGCACCACCGGCGCGGGCTGGGTGGAGGACAACCTGGTGGGCAAGGGCGTGAACGTGACCCTCGTCCTCTACGAGACCTACCCCGAGGCGGTGCTGGACCTCCTCGCCGGGCGGCTGGACGCGGTGGTCCAGGACGAAGCCCCATCCCAGCAGGCCGTCAAGGAGTATGCAGGCCAGCTCGTGATCGCCGGGGTCATCAAGACCTACGAGGAGTTCGGGTTCCTGGTGGCCAAGGGGGATCCGAAGGGGATCCTGCCGCGGATCAACGAGGGGATGGCCAAGCTCAAGGCGTCCGGGGCGTGGGACAACCTGGTGGCCGCCTACTTCGGCCCGTCGTTGGACAAGATCGAGGCGGCATGGGAAGCGTGCATCTCGATCCTTGTTGAGGAGCGGGATGTGGTCCGCTACGCCCAGTGCCTCGCCGACCGGGCCACGAAGTGATCCCAGTGGGGGGGAGGCCGACAAGGCCGGAAGGCACGCTAGCGGCTGCAGCGGTTCGAGACGCCGCGTTGCTCAACGGGTTGGACGGCCCCTCCCCCTTTCTACCCTGATCGGTTGACGGTCGAGAGCTGGATCCAAGTCGGGTACGCGCTCCCCGTGCTTCTGCGGGGACTCCTCGTGAACCTCGAGCTCCTCCTTGGTCTCCTCGCCATCGGCCTGGTGGTGGGGATGGCCGTGGCGTTGGTGGAAGTGTATGCCCCACGGCCGGTGGCGGCGGTGGCTGTGGCCTACGAGTGGTTCTTCCGCGGGGTTCCGGAGCTGGTCCTCCTCTTTCTGTTCTACTTTGGTCCGGATCAGTTCGGGGTGCAGATCTCCGCGTTCACGGCGGCGGTGCTGGCCCTGGGATTCCGGTCCTCGGCATATCAGTCCCAGATCTTTCGCGGGGCGATCCAGGCCATCCCCGCGGGGCAGATGCTCGCCGCGCGGTCGCTGGGGATGGGGCGCCTGAGGGCGATTTGGCACGTCGTCCTGCCCCAGGCGTTGCGGTTGTCCCTCGCCGGGTGGTCGAACGAGTTTTCCTCGGTGCTGAAGGACACAACGCTCGCTTACGGGATCGGCGTGGTGGAGGTGATGCGCCAAGCCCGCTACCTCACAGCCCGCAATTTCCGCCTGGCCCTACCGGCGTTCATCGCCGTGGCGCTCTTGTTCCTGATCCTCACCTACGTTGGCAACTGGACCATCGGGCTCATGGAGCGACGGCTGCGGATCCCTGGGCTCGAGGCGAGGAGGTAGGGGTGGGGCAGCTCCTCGTGGTGGAGGGCATTTGCAAGCGCTACGGGGCGGAAGAGGTCCTGTGCGGCGTCTCCTTTTCCCTGGAGAAGGGGGAGACCAAGGTCATCATCGGGCCGTCCGGGACCGGGAAATCCACGCTGCTGCGGTGCATCAACCGGCTCACCGAGCCCGACCGGGGGCGGGTATGGCTGGAGGGGGTAGAGGTGACCTCGCCCCACGCGAACATCAACGAGATCCGGTCTCAGATCGGGTTCGTGTTTCAGGACTTCAACCTGTTCACCCACCTCACCGCGCTCGACAACGTGCGCCTGGGCCTCCTCAAGGTCAAGAAGATGGGGAGGAAGGAGGCCACCGAGCGGGCTCAGGCGGAACTGGCGCGGGTTGGGCTCGCCGGCAAGGCGGACGCCTACCCGGCCCAGCTCTCCGGCGGGCAGCAGCAGCGGGTGTCGATCGCCCGGGCCCTGGCCATGGACCCCAAGCTGATCCTGTTCGACGAGCCCACGAGCGCCCTCGACCCGGAGCTGATCGGCGAGGTGCTCGGGGTGATGGTCAAGCTCGCCCATGAGGGGATGACGATGCTCGTGGTCACCCATGAGATGGGGTTTGCGAGGAGCGTGGCCGACGAGATCGTGTTCATGGAGCGGGGGGTGATCGTGGAGCAGGGGCCGCCGGAGAAGCTGTTCCGCGCCCCCGAGCATCCGCGGACCGCGGAGTTCCTGCGCAAGATCAGCGAGCTCTATGGGGAGGCAGCGTGATGGGCCTCGATTGGGCGTGGCTGCCGCAGCTTGCCCACGGGCTTAAGATCACGGTGGAGCTCACCGCGGCGTGCATGGCGATGGGGGCAGTGTTGGGGATTGTGCTCGCCCTGCTGCGGGTGTACGCGCGGGGGCCCTTCCTGCCCCTGTTCTGGTTGGCGAGCGCCTACGTCCAGTTCTTCCGGGGCACGCCGCTTCTCGTCCAGCTGATGCTCATCCATTTTGGCCTTCCCAGCGTGGGCATCCGTTTCACCCCTTTTCTGTCCGGACTCATCGCCATGGGGCTCAACACCGCCGCCTACCAAGCCGAGTACTTCCGCGGGGCGATCCAAGCGGTGAAGGCCGGGCAGATGCTCGCTGCCCGGTCGCTCGGGATGACCCGTCTGCAAGCCATCCGCGGCGTGATCCTGCCCCAGGCCCTGCGGTTGGCGCTTCCGCCGTGGTCCAACGAGCTCATCTACATGCTCAAGTACTCGACCATCGTGTACATGATCGGGGTGATGGACCTGATGGGGGTGGCGCGCACCATCGCCGCCCGCAACTTCCGGTTCCTCGAGTTGTTCTCGCTCGCTGCGGTGATCTACCTCGGGAGCGTGCTCCTCCTTACGTGCGCCCTGCGCTGGGTGGAGCGGCGGATCAGGGTGCCCGGGCTGGGCAGCCCTGGCCCCAGGATCTAGGGCCGGCCGAGCCAGCGCTGGACCAGATCGTCGAGCGGCTGAGGGCTTCCCTCCCGGAGGATCCGCAGGAGATCGTCGCCGCCGGCGATGTCCCAGCGGAACTCGTCCCGGTACCGGCGGAGGGCCTGGAAGAACGCGCTGTCCCCCATCCGGGTCCGCACCTCGTGGAGGAACAGGGCCCCGCCGGAGTACACGATCCCCCCATACCCTTCCCCGCCCGGGAAGGCCGAAAGGGGGCTGGCCACCGTGGCCTCCCGATTCCTGCCCCGGGCTCGCCTGTAGGCATCCTGCCAGTAGCACAGGATCTCTTGGAACCGGCCTTGGGCCGCGAAGTACAAGCCGGAGGTGTAGGTGGCGAGGGCCTCGTCCACCCACGGCTCGGCCACCTGGTTGCTCCCCACTTCCGCGTACCACCATTGGTGGGCGGCCTCGTGGGCGAAGATCATCGGGAACACGAGCCGCTCGTACGAATAGCGCTCGTAGTACGAGGTACCGGCCAGGATCAGCCCGGGGTACTCCACCCCCGCCGCCCCGAGGAGGGGGACCTCCACCAGGTCGAGCTCGGGGAACGGGCACGGCCCAAGGAGCTCCTGGTAAACCTGGAGGGCATCGTAGGCCACGGCGAGCGCCGCCGCTCCGGCGGTGCGGTGTCCGGGCATGGCCAAGCTGCGCAGCCGCACCCCAGCCAGGGACGCCGTCTGCGCCTCGTACCCCGAGAGGAGCACGATCATCATCTCCCGTAGGTTGTCCCCTTGTGCTTCGTACAGGCCTTGGCCAACCTCCACCTCCCTGCCGCTCGTGACCACCGTCCATCCTTCCGGGACCTCGACGAGCACGTGGTAGTCGGCCACCGCGGCCACCACCGCGTCCCCCCACGGAAAGGCCGGCTCCACCTGCCACTCCCCCTTCCACGGGGCGAGCACGGGGTAGGCCTGGGCCAAGGTCATGCTGTGGGCCGTCCGGGCGAAGATCCCGTACCCGCCAGCATCTTCCAGTTCGGGGACGCGTCCGCGGAAGGCGAGGGTCAGGGAAAACGTCTGGCCGGCGCGGGCGGACAACGGGACGACGGCCACCGTGGGCTCCACCGTCTCCCAAGGGCGCATTTCCCCGTCCACGGAGGCCGCCCGCAGGGCCAGCCGGTCGGCTCCCGTGGCCGCCGGGTACAGGCGGAACACGGCCTCCGTCCAATCCCCCGGGGCGATGCCGGTGACCGTGGCCTCCCCGGTGAGGGCTCCATCGGCGGCCACGGACAGGATGAGGTCGTACCGCAGATCGGCGGCGCATGCGGTGAGGGCGAGGAGGAGGAGGGAGAGCCCGATCAGCCGCCGCAACCGCAGCCCCCGTTGGCCCTGGACGGCGTCTTCACCTCGATCATCATCGACGCGGTTCCCACACCGCCCCGGTCGTCCACCACGGTCAGGGTCACCGTGTACGTGCCGGCTCGGGTGTAGACGTGGTCCGGGCTTGCCGTGGTGGAGGTCGCCCCATCTCCGAACTCCCAGCGGTGGAGGACGATCCCCCCGTCCGGGTCCGTGGACAGGTCGATGAACCACACCGCTTCCCCGGGCCGGGGATCGAAGGGGTGGGCGCGGAACGCCGCCCGCGGTGGGATGTTCTCCGGAAGGGGCAGGATTTCCTCTGGGGCGAGGTACTTCGGGTCAAACCGGCCCGTCGCCGCCCACGGGATGCGGCCGAGGTACACCCCGCGGCACCCCTGTTTCCCCAGCGGGCCGACCCCGGGCAGCACCGGCACCGCGAGCTCCGCTCCCCCGGCCTGGATCTGCACGAGCACCCACCACTCCGTCCCCGCCCGGGCCAGCGTGGACGGGAACCCAAGGCCGGTGAGGCGGCCGGCCGTGAACTCGGCCATCTTCCGGTCGTCCCAGCGCAACCGCTCGGCGCAGCCGTCGCAGGCCAGGGTCCAGTCTGCCAGCACCTTCTCCAGTTCCTGGACCTTGGCCATGAGCAGGGGCAGGGTCCCCCCGGGGAAGTTCTCCGGCACCGGCTGCGGCAGGATCTGGCCCAGGCCGGCGATCCAGGTCAGAGGCAACACCACGGTCAGGATCGTGAAGATGCGCATGGGTCTCCTTTCCACGCTTATTCCTCTTCCCGCCGGCGCAAAAACGCCGGGACGTCCACGTCCTCGTTGGGGTTTCGCCGGGGGATGGACGGCCGGGGCGGCCGTTCCGGTTCCTCCTCTTCCACGGCGGCACCGTGGAAGTCGGCGGCGATCACGGTCACGTGGACGCGGCCGCTGTACTCCCCGCGGACCACCGCGCCGAAGGTGAGGTCTGCCTCGGCCCCCACCGCCTTGCGGAGCGTCTCCGCGACCTGGGTGACCTCGGTCAGGGTGAGGTCCGCGCCGCCGGTGATGTTGAGCAGGATTCGCCTTGCCCCCTTGATCGTCCCCCCCTCGAGGAGCGGGTTCGCGGCGGCGGCCTTGGCCGCGCGCACCGCGCGGGCCTCCCCGTGGGCCTCGCCGGTGCCCATCATCGCCGTGCCCGCCCCGCGGAGGACGGAGGCCACGTCGGCGAAATCCAGGTTCACGATCCCGGGCACGGTGATGAGATCGCTGATGCCCCGTACCCCCCGCACCAGGACCTCATCGGCGAGCTCGAACGCCTTGGGAAGGGACACGGTGGGCACCATCTCCAGAAGGCGATCGTTGCGGATGACGATGAGCACGTCCACCTTCTCCTGGAGGCGCTCCAGCCCCTGCCGGGCCCGCTGGGTGCGGACGATGCCCTCGAACGTGAACGGCAGCGTCACCACCCCCACCGTGAGCGCCCCCCGCCCCCGGGCGTGGTGGGCGATCACCGGGGCCGCTCCGGTGCCGGTGCCGCCGCCGAGGCCACAGGTGAGGAACACGAGGTGGGCGTCCCCGATGAGCTGTTCGATCTCCCAGCTCGCCTCCTCCGCGGCGAGCTTCCCCTTCTCCGGGTTTCCCCCGGTGCTGCGGCCGTGGGTCACCCGCTGTCCCAGGAGGAGCGTTTGGTCGACGTGGGTCGTGGACAGGACCTGGCTGTCGGTGTCCACCGCCGCCAGCCGCACCCCGGGGATCTGCACCTGGCGCATGCGCTCCAGGGCGTTGATCCCGCCGTCCCCGACCCCGATCACCAGGATCCGGGCCGGGGCCCGCGTCGGCTCCTTCCGCCGCTCCATCTCCTCGATGAGCGGCAGCTCGGTGATCCGTACCTCGACCTCGCCGAACAGGGGACGGGCGGCCTCGGCGAGCTTGGCCACCTTTCGCTGGGCGTAGTTCTTCTTGAAGGACGAGTCCACCTCGATCAGGAGGACATCCTTGTCGAGGTGGACCTTGTCCGGGGACATGGGAAGGCAGGCCCTCAGCATCCGGTCCTGCACGCCGGAAATAAGCTGGCGCCACTTCTGGCTAAGCTCCTCCTTCCCCCTGTCCCGATCCATGGATCCGTGAGCATTGTGGCCCTCGCCATGGGGCCCGTCAACTCCGTGTGGCCCGGTGCAGGAGGGCCGGGATGGTCCGGAAGTCATGGGCCACGAACCGGGCCGCGGCGGCGACCTCGGGCGCTTTCGGGGCATAGGCGATGCCGCATCCCACCGCCGCGAGGACCGGGATGTCGTTCAGATGGTCCCCGACGAACGCAACCTCGGCGAGGGGGCAACCGAGCCGCCGGGCCTGGGCCTCGACCACGGACAGCTTATCGTCGAGGCCCACCCGCACCACCGCCGTGCCGGTGAACCGGCCGTCCTCGATCAGAAGCTCGTTGGCCACCGCGAAGTCGAGCCCGAGCTCCTCCCGCACCCGCTCCGCCACCAGGGACACCCCGGAGGACACGATGCCCAGGATGTACCCGTCATCCCGCAGCCGGGCCACGGTTTCCCGTACCCCAGGGGCATAGGGCGGGGGGAAGATCGCATCCGCGACCCGGGCCACCGGGACGTCGCGGAGGAGGGCCGCGTTCTCCCGGACCCAGTCCGGGTAGCGATCCGGTTGCCCCCGGTACCGGACGAGGAGGGCGTCCCACTCCCGGCCCACCCCGGCGGCGATCCCGATCGCCCCCCAGCTCGACTCGAACGCCACCCCCTGGTAGCGGACCAGGGTCCCGTCGAGGTCGAACAGAACCGCCCGGATCACGGGCTCGTGACAAGTTGGAGCTCCCCCGTGCCGAGGCCGGCCGCGGCGATCCGCCCGGCAGGGAGCTCGAGGGCCATGAGGAACGGGCTGGTTGTCCCATAGCGGTCCTTGGAGTCAGGCTCCATCGTGTTCCGGCCCAGGTACTCCCCGTCTGGCCCCCAGAACACGATGTCCAAGGGCAGGAACACGTTGCTCATGTGGAACTGGCTTGGGACCGGTTTGGCGAACGTGAACAGGATCCCCACGTCCTGGGCCAGTTCGGGCGGCAGACCCTGGAACCCGATGAACCGCTCGTGGGCCTCGTCGGCGACACGCACGGTGACGTCAAGCCGGCGTCCGGCAGCATCGGCGACGGCGATGATCTTCTCGGCCATCGTGCCCACCACCCCGGGGAGGCCCGTGAAGAACCCGCGGTCCATGAGCGGTGCCGGGTCCTGCCCGCCCCCGCCGAAGTTGACCGGCGTGTCCCCGATCCCGTCCCCGTCCGCGTCTTGGCCAGTGTAATCCGAGTACCAGTTGCCCCGCCCGGCGGGGGCCCACTCGTTCGCCCCGAGGTCCCGGGCGGCGCGGTCGCAGCGCCAGATCAGGTTCTCGTAGATCCGGTTCCCCGAGGTCTCCCGCCCCAGGTACAGCCCGTCGCGGGACCGCCAGATCAGGTTCCGGCGCACGATGTTCCCGGTGGGGAACGCCGTCTGGTAGGTCTCCTCGAAGATGATGCCGATGTTGGCCCGCGTGATCAGGTTCCCCTCGAACGTGCCATGGGAGGCGAGGATGGAGAGGCCGTAGCCCACGCTGACCATGGACGAGTGGGTCACCCGGGGGTACACGGTGTGGCCACCTGCGTACACGGCGATGTCGGAGTCGGTGATCGCGCAGGCATCCACCACCGGGCCCACCGCCGCATCCAGTTCGATCCCATGGCGGTTCTGGTAGAAGAGGGAGCTCCGGATCTCCGTCTCCCGGGCGCCCCCGTCCACGAGCACCCCGATCGCGTTCCCGGCATAGGCATTGTTCAGGGCGAGCACGGAGTCGGAGGCGTTCACCATGAGGCCCACCTGGTTCGCATAAAGCCCGCAGTTCTCCACGCGGACCCGGTCCGACATCCACACCGCGATGCCGGCCTGGGCGCTGTTGGCGATCCGTTCGCAACCCGTCACCACCGTGCCCGGGGAGGCGAGGATGAAGATCCCATGAGCCCGGTTGCGGGAAAGGTCCGCCCCCTCGATGCGCACGCCCTCGGAGAAGGCGACGGTGATCCCGTCCCCTTGATCGACCTTGGCCCCGCGCACGGTCACGTCCCGCGAGGCGGCGAGGGTGATGTGCCCGGCCTCGATCCCGTCCAGAACCTTTCCGGAGAGCCCGTAGTAGTAGTAGATCGGGTTCCCGTTCACGGTGTTCGTGATCTCGATGGCGTGACGGAACTGGTCGGGCGAGGTGCCCAACACCTGCAGGCCCACCCCGCCTGCAGCGAGGAAGTTGTCGCGGACGGCCACGTCTTGCGAGGACTGGATGACGATCCCGTTCAGGCTATCGCGGACGACGCAGTCCTCCACCGTGCCCCCCTGGACCTCGGAGAGGAGGATGGCCGCCCCGCGGGGGTCCATGGCCCCGCTCACCGTGCACCCGCGGACGACGAACGGGCGGGTCGTCCCCTCGATGCGGATCCCGTACCGCTGCCCTTGGGGCACGCGGATCTGCCAGCCGGCGAGGATGTACGGGTCGCCCGGGGCCCCACTTCCGGCGATGACCCCGTTCTCCGCGGTGAAATCCGTATCCGACAGGATGGCGATCGGACCCCGCTCGGCGGCCATCCCGAGCACGGCCAAGGCCGTCGCCAACCAAAGGATTCCGATTGTTCTCATGCGCGTCCTCCTTTAAGCTCGATTGATCAGAGGATAGCCCTCGCGGTAAGGTTGGACAAGCGCTGTGGATATTTGAAGGAGGGTCCATGGACCTATCCCGGATCGGTTGGGTCGAGGCGAAGGAGCGGCTTCTCCGGGCGGGGGTGGCCCTGCTTCCGGTGGGGTCGACGGAGCAACACGGGCCGCATTTGCCGCTTGGGACGGACTGGATGACGGCGGAGGCGATCGCGCGGCGGGCGAGCGAGCGGGGTGGGTGGGTGGTGTTGCCCACGGTGCCGGTGGGGGCCTCCGAGCACCACCGGCAGTTCTGGGGGACGCTGTGGGTTCCGCCGGATGTGCTCCGGGACTACGTGATCGGGATCGCCCGGGCCCTTGCGAGCCATGGCCTTTCGCGCGTGGTGTTCGTGAACGGACATGGCGGGAACACGGGGGCGCTCGACGCGGCGGCCCGGGTCCTGCGCTGGGACGGGATCTTCGCCTACGTGTACGTGTGGTGGCGGGCGATCCCCGAGGTGATCGCCGAGGTGGTGGAGGGAGGCGGCCACGCCGGGGAGATGGAGACGTCGGTGGTGCTGGCGATCGCCCCCGAGCTGGTGCGGCGGGAGCGGTATGGGGAGGCGGCGGCCGGGGCGGCCCAGGAGTGGGGGAAGCGGGTGCACGGGGTGGAGGTCGGCTACGACACCCGCGACTTCTCCGCAAGCGGGGCGGTGGGGGATCCCGCGCCGGCGACGGCGGCGAAGGGGGAGCGGCTCCTGGCCGCGGCGGCGGAGGAGCTCGATGCGTTCTGCCGGTGGCTTTGCGCGCAGCCGGAGGACGCCCTCCGTCCGCCGCCCCATCTCCCGTAGCGCCCGGCGAAACCGCAGCGCCTCCGGGGGTGTATATTGGAGCGGCAACTCCCAGACAAAGGGGGCGATGCGATGCGGGCGATGGCGTTCCTAGCCGTGGCGGTGACGTTGGGGGCCGGGATTGGGGTCGGGGAGACCCCCCACTACCTGTGGGGGGAGATCCGGGTCCCGGAAGGGGCCGTGCAGACGCTGTCGGTCCGGGCGGGAGCGCTCGGGATCCCGACCGCGGTGTGGACGGAGGCCGGCCTCACGGTCGCTGGGGCGGCCGATGAGGCGGCGATGCTCGCGGAGGGGGCGTACCTCTATGTGGACGGGCCGTGCTTTCTCCTGGCGGTGGACTCCACCGGGGAGCGGGCGGTGCTGCGGGGGACCGCTGCCCAGGCGGAGCTGATCGTCGGCGGGACGGGCGACGTCCTCTATTCCCCGCCCAGTGCGTTCCTCGCGCTGGCCGGGGAGCTGGGGCTGCTTCCCACGTGCAGCGTGGAGCTCCAGGTCAAGGAGGTGCCCTTGAAGCTCCCCCGTCCGCCGGAGGGGATGAAGCTGGATCCGGTGCTGTGGGCGCTCGTGGGGCACCCGGACTGGCTTGGGTTCGCCCGGGACTATGCTCTCGACCGGGTGGGGATCCGGGTGCGGGTCGTGGCGCAGGTAGCGGGGGCGCTCGCGGCCGAGTTTGAACCGTACATCCAAAGCTCGTCCGGGGCGCTGGTGGAGCTCCTGATCCCGATCCCGCTCCTCCCCGACCTCGGCCGGGATCCGGCGGTCGAGATCGTGCGCCCGCCGTACGTGCCCCATCCTGCCGGAGGCTGATGACGATGACCATGAGGTTCGGGCGATCCGTGTTCCTCGGGCGAGGGCGAACGGCGTCGGGGACAGGCCCCGATCGGCGTCGGGGACAACGGCCGTCGGGCATGAAGCCCGACGCTACGGAACCAATGCGACGGTGGGCGCTTCTTTCGTTGGTCGTCGCCGTGCTCAGCGCTCCCGTGCTGGCCCAGGTCGGGGTCGGAGCGCTCGATGCCGACCTCGCCCGGTGGCAGGAGGCGGCGGCCGTGGCCAGGGAGGCCGGCCTTTCCATCACCGTGACAGGCTACAGCGAATCCGCCCTGTACCAGCAGGTGTACACCCTGTCCGTATTCGGCCTCGCCAAGTTCGACGTGGCCCAGGTGCTCACGACCTGGCTCCCGGCGGTGCTGGGGCGGCTGGCCGACCTCGGCCCCTACGCGGAGGAGCTCCGCGGCGCCGGGGCCGAGCTCGTCTCCTACGGGGGGCGGGTGATCGGGGTCAAGCTCCCCTGGCGCGACGACGCGTTCGCCGGGGTGCTCGCCCGTTCGTCCCGCATCCGGGAGGCGGTGCGGTTCCTCCCGTTCTTGAGCGGGGGCAGGGCCCCCACCCCCGCGATCGCCCCGCTTCCCCTGTCCATTGGGCCGATCACCCTGGGCAAGACCGAGCGGGGAAACCCGTTCGTGGACGGGGCCATTGAGCTGCTCCTCTCCGCGGTCCGCCAGGCCGTCCCGTCTGGGGCGGTGGCGCCCCTTGGCTACCTCCCGGCGGCGGCCCAGGAGGCGATCGCCCGGGTGGCCAAGATGGTCGGGGTGTCGCTGTCGACCGAGCGCAGCGAGGTGGTGGTGGTCCTGGAGCCGCGGGGGGCGGTGTCCCCGCTCGCCGCCGGGGCCCGGGAGGCGGTGTCCTCCCCAAGCGGGCTCACCAAGGTTGTGGTCCCCCTCGGGCAACTGGAGTCGTTCCTCGCCCAGGTTGCGCAAGCGGCCTACGTGCGCCTTCCCTACGAGCCGGTGCCCCTGGCGACAAGCGAGGGCGCGGCCCTGGCCGGGGCGGCGGCGTTCCACGCCGGAGGGATCCGGGGGGCCGGGGTCAAGGTGGCGGTGATCGACCTCGGGTTCAAGGGCCTCGCCGCGTCCCAGGCCCGCGGGGATCTCCCGTACTCCGTGATCACCCGCGACTTCACCGGGACCGGGATCGAGGCCGGGATCTCCCACGGGACCGCGGTGGCCGAGATCGTGTACGACATCGCCCCGGATGCAGAGCTTGTTCTCGTGAAGATCGGGAACGAGGTCGATCTTGATAACGCCGTCTCCTACTGCATCTCCGAGGGCGTGCACATCGTCAACCACTCCCTGGGTTGGTACAACACGAACTTCTACGACGGGACCGGGGTGATCGCGGACATCGCCCGCCGGGCGACCGCGGCCGGGATCCTGTGGGTCCAGGCCGCGGGGAACGACGCCCTGCGCCACTACGGGGCCACGTTCACCGACGCCAACAGCGACGGCTGGCATGACACGGACATCACGTTCACCGCCCAGGCCGGGCAGCCGATCACCCTGTACCTGACGTGGGATGCCTGGCCGCGGACCGCGGACGACTACGACCTCTACCTCTTCGGCCCCGGGGGGACGCTTCTCGCCTCGTCCACCAAGACCCAAGGGGGCACCGAGGAGCCCACGGAGCGGGTGTCCACCACCGCCCCTCAAACTGGGACGTACCGGGTGCGGATCCAGCGGGCGGGAGGGGCGGCGCGGCGCCTCGCGCTCTTCTCCATCTACCAGGACGTTTCCCCGTGGGCCTCGCCGTCGTCGATCCCCGCCCCGGGGAACGCCGCCGAGGCCCTGACCGTGGCCGCGATCGACTGGGGGAACTACACGACCGGGCCCGCCGAGGCCTACTCCTCCCGCGGCCCGACGGCCGACGGCCGGCAAAAGCCCGACCTTGCCGCCCCGGACAACGTGACCACCGGGGTCACCCCGTACTACAGCCCGTTCCCAGGGACGTCGGCCGCGGCGCCCCACGTGGCCGGGATCGCTGCCCTGATCAAGGCCGAGACGCCCGGCCTCACCTTGGCCCAGCTCCGCAGCCGGATCCTCTCGTTCTGTGTCGCCATGGGCGACCCGTACACGTACGGCGCCGGGCGCCTCGAGGCCCGGCCCCAAGCCGTGGCCCGAGCTGATCTGGTGGTGGATGCGATCACGTTCTCCCCGGCCTCGCCCGCGGTGGGGAGCACGGTCACGTTCCAGGTCACGGTGCGGAACCAGGGCACCGCCGGGGCGGGGAGCTTCGTGGTCCGGCTTTCGGGCGCGGGCCCGTCGCAGGACCAGAGCGTGGCCTCGCTTGGCGCGGGCGCCACGGCCACGCGCACGTTTAGCCTTCCGCTCTCCACCTCGCCCGAGACGTTCACCGCCACCGCCGACGTCTACAACCAGGTGGCCGAGTCGAACGAGGGGAACAACACCCGCCAGGTCACGGTGAGCGGGGTGACACCCCTCCCGGACCTCGTGATCCAGGACGTCCAGTACGCGCCGGCGAGCCCCACCATCGGGACGACGATTACGTTCCAGATCACGGTGCGCAACCAAGGCGGGTCCCCGGCCGGGGCGTTCTACGTGCGCCTCACCGGCGCCTCGGGGTACCGCAACGCCTCCATCTCCGGCCTCGGGGCGGGGATGAGCCATACCGTGGCTCTCGCTCTCCCCCTCTCCACGAGCCCGGAGACGTTCACCGCCACCGCCGACGTCCTCGGGCAGGTGGCGGAGAGCGACGAGACGAACAACACCCGCCAGGTCACGGTCACCGCCGCCGCCCCGCCCCTGGCGTTCACCGTGGCTATGGACAAGTCCGTCTACACCGTGGGCGAGGCGGTGCGGGTCACGGTCCAGCTCTCCCGGGCAAGCTACGTGTACCTGGTGGAGCTCGACGCGGCGGGCCGGGCGGTCCTCATCTTCCCGAACTACTGGGAACAGAACCCGCAGCTACCTGCGGGGACGACCCAGCTTCCGCGGGGGGCGTACACGATCACCGCCACCGAGCCGGCCGGGGCCGAGCGGCTGGTTGGCTTTGCCGCCGACCGGGCGATCCCCTACTTCCCGACATCCTTCGGGACCGGGTTCCCCGTGCTCTCCACGAACGGGGCGAACTTCCTAGCCCAGGTGCGGAACTGGCTGGCCTCGAACGTCCCCACCGGTTCGTGGGCCGAGGCGAGCGCCGCGTATACCGTGCAGCCTCAGGCGAACATCCCGCCCCAGGCGAGCTTCACGTTCTCGCCCGCAAGTCCGCTCGTGAACCAGTGGATCACGTTCGACGGCCGGGGCTCGACCGACCCCGACGGGACCATCGTCGGCTACAGTTGGAACTTCGGCGACGGGGCCACGGCCACAGGCGCGCAGGTCCAGAAGCGCTACAGCTCGGCGGGCACGTACACGGTGGCCCTCACCGTGACCGACAACCGGGGCGCGACGGACACCACCACGCGCACGGTGACCGTGACCGCCCCGAACCAGCCGCCCCAGGCGAGCTTCACGTTCTCCCCGACCAACCCCGACCCCGGGGTGAGCGTCTCGTTCGACGGGACGGGCTCCTCCGACCCGGATGGGAGCATCGTCTCCTACGCCTGGAACTTCGGGGATGGCGGCACGGCGAGCGGGGCCACGGTGAGCCATGCCTACGGGGCGGCCGGGACGTACACGGTGACCCTGACCGTGACCGACAACCTCGGGGCGACGGGGACGACGACGCGGACGATCACCGTGGGGACGCCGCCCGCGACGCTCCCCGGGATGCCGGTGATCGACAAGCCCGGGATCTACGTGTGGGGCACGGACAAGTGGCACGTCACCGTGGCCGGCGACCCAAGCTGGCCCTCCCCGCGCAAGTTCTACGTGCTCCTGGAGACGCCGGGCGCGTTCCAGAACCGCGTGGTGACCGGCGCTGCGCCGGCGCCCACGATCACCACCGGCGGCGGGCTTACCCGGCTCACGTGGGAGGGCACGGTGAGGGCGGGCTGGGTGGACCTCGCGTTCGACCTCACCGGCGCCACCTATGAGCAGCTTAACATGCAACTTACCCTATACCTCGATACGGACGGAGATGGGGTAGCCAAGCCTTCCCGCGACGCGAGGAAGATCGTGTTCCTGCGGGCGTGCCGGATAAACCCGCCGCAGAACCCGTTTGCGATAGGGGCTCCATGGGGGGAGACGAAGCTCCTGCCGGGCATGAACTTCCTGATCGGGGCCTGCCGCGATGGCACGTACCCAAACTGCCGCATCTCCTGGAACGGCATCGGATTCTGGGAGCGAGAGGCCGGCTGCCGGTAGGCGCGGGGTTGCAGGAGGAGGAAAGGGCTGAGGGTGGCGCTCGAGGAGCGCCACCGTTTTCGCTTCCTACGGGCCTGGGCTGTAGCGTCGGCCTTTATGGCCGACGTTGTTGTCGCCCTTCATGGACGACGTTGCGTGGTCAGAACGAGAACGTCCAGCCCACGCCGAGCTCGGGAGCCCCGATAGCCGGGAGTTTGAGCGTGCTGTGGAAGCTCAGATTGCTGAGAAGCGGGATGCTCATGGTGGCCAGGGCCCGGGAAATCCCGAACAGGGTTCCACCGTCCTGGAAGTACACGGACACGTCGACGGAGTAGTTGCCGCCGCAGCACCCTGGTCCACAGAATCGGAACCTGAGGTACTCGTATTCGTCGCCTTCGAAGATATCGCCCAGGATGTCTTCCACTGCCGTGACGTCCAGTGCGGTCATGAACTCGATCGAATTGCACTGGCCCACTTCGCACCGGAGCTTATACCCGTAGATGGCCAAACTCCAGCTGGCATCTTCGGGGTCGTAGAGGACGTCCCCATACACTTGGACACAGAGCTGCCCAAATCCCGTGAACTTCGGGGTCAAGCTGACCTCTTTCGTTGTGGTGGTGAACTTCACGGAGGCATCGAATACGATTCCGCAACAAATCGGGGCGATGTCCTTTACCGTGAACAGCAGGTACTCGAACCCAAGCTTGGAGAAGTAGAGCTTCATGCTGAACGTCACGCCGCAACAGAGAGGCGCGTCGGTGAACCCGAAGGAGAGGTCCTTGAACGTGATTCCGGTGCAGCAATCCTCAAACCGGGTCGTGATGTAGAACGGGCCACCGGTGAAGCCGAGGTTGTACCGCATGTAGGCGGCATCGAGCGGCGTCGTGGGTTCACAGCAGGGCCATGCGTAGTCCGGGTAGTACGGGTAAGCCCAGTGTTCAACCTTCGCGGTGAACTCTAGTCCGATCAGGCTGGCGGAAATCTCGATCCATCCCCACTTGTATTCCGGCGGAGAGAGGGTGTAGGACGTGTAGGACGTGGACTGGGGATCACAGTTAGGAGGGAACGTTACGGTCACAGGGCCGGTGGCCAATGGGTTGAACGCAAGGCCTCCGGCGATGCCGATGGGCCCCAGGTACCCGGTGAGCCCAAACTCCTGAGCAGAAAATCCGGCTGCGGTTGAGGTCGATTTGCTGATCAGGGACCACCCAGCGATGGTGATGACAAGGGTGAGCGTGGTCTCGTCGAGTGCCGGGGTTGGGAGGAGGTCAAGATGAATCTCCCACCTTCCACTGGTCTGGATCTGTGCAAGCGATGTCAGACCTAAGGCGCACAGGGCAAGGGACAACACCGCTCGTTTCATGGGCGAACCTCCTTCATGGGCTCTCGCGCGGTCTCTTGTACGCCGCAGCGGGGGCAGGGCCCAGGGTAGGGGTTCCCCGGCGATGGGAACATGGTCCGTAACGTGGATTACACGAAGCGTCGGGGATAAACCCCGACGCTCGTTTCCCCTCCCCCTTGAAGGGAGAGGGTGATCGAGGCACGAGGACGACCCCCCACCCTCTCCCACAAAGGGGAGAATGGGCGGCGTTTCGTTTTATGGGCCACGGTCCTTCGACGGGGCGGGGACAAGCCCCGGCGCTACGAAAAAAAGAGCCCCGGGAAATCCCCGGGGCCCTTGGTCGTCGGGGACAAGCCCCGACGCTACAAAGCTGAACTAGAACGTGAACGTCCAGCCCAGGGTCAGCGTGTCGGGGGTGGCAAAGCCGACCTTGACCGTGAAGTTGGCCATGACCGGGATGGACATGTTCGCGCCGAGCCGGGAGATCCCGAACAGGCCGCCCGCGTTGTCGAAGTAGACGGCGATGTCCACGCTGTAGGTGCCGCCGCAGCAGCCCGGACCGCAGAAGCCGAGCTTGATGTACTCGAACTCACCCGGCTTGAACGGGACGGGGTCGAAGTACAACCCAGCGTTCTCCGGGCTGAGGAAGGTCACGAACTCGACGTAGTTGCAGTCGGCAAGCGTGCACTTGATCTTCCACCCGTCAATCCGGATGGCGTTGAGGTACAGGTCCTCGCCCACGCCGCCCTCCGTCGCGATGTCGGCGTAGAGCTCGAAGCACGCCTCACCGAACCCGGCGAACTTCGGGGTCAGGGTGACCGTCTTTGCGTCGGTCTCGAACTTCACGCCGGCGTCAAAGGAGATCCCGCAGCAGATGGGGAAGATGTCCTTGGCCGTGAGCTCGAAGTACCCGAACCCGGCCTTGGTGAAGTAGAACGTGACGTCATAGGTGACGCCGCAGCACAGGCCAAGGCCCGTCAGGGTGAGCGTGAGGTCCTTGAACGCGATCCCGGTGCAGCAGTCGTTGAAGTTAACGGTCAGCGTGACCGGGGCGGCCTTGGCGTAAACGGTGTACAGCATCGACGGCCCGGTCTGACAGCCGTAGTCCCCTGCGGCCTTGTGCTTCACTTGGAGGTAACCGTCGATCCCGGCGAACGACAGGGCGGCCTTGATGTCCGCCGACACGTACGCCGGGGTCCCGTCGAACGCCATGTTCCCGGTCACCGTGAGGGGACCAAGCGCCCCGGAGGCCCCGAACGTGAGGGTGGCAGACCCAGCACCCGTGAACTTGGCGGTGCTCGTCACTGTCCACCCAGCCACCGTGTACTTGAGGGCGAGCGTGGTGTTCACCAATCCCACGGCGGGAAGGATGTTAAGGTTTGCAGACCAAGAGCCCGTGAGCTGGGCGAACCCAGCAAAGCCGAACATACACAGAATCAAACCAATCGCGAGAGCCCGCTTCATGAACCTACCTCCTTTCGAATCTCAAACCAACCCACACCTTCCTTCCGGGATCCCGAACGTCCCGTGCACAACACACGCCTCTTTCGCCGTTATCACCTCCCTCTGGGTAGCAGTACGTAGGCCATTCTAGCGATCCTGCCCCCCCCTGTCAAGACCTGGCTCCCCCGGCCGGCTAGGGCCGCGCCCCTCACCCCGGCCCTCTCCCACGGTGGGGAGAGGGTGATCGCGGCACGAGGACGACCCCAACTTCCTCCCCCAAACGGGAAAGGAAACCGGTGGCGTCGGCCTTCATGGCCGACGTCGCGGGGGCCCGGCGTCGGGGACAAGGCCCGTTGACGTCGGGCATAAAGCCCGACCTGAACTACGGACTACGAACTCTGGACTACGGACCAGGTGGCCGTGCCTCACCAGAACAGGGCGATCGCCACCGCGGCCAGGCTCAGCACCACCCCGGTCACCCCGAGCACGAACCCGAGCTGGGCCTGACGGGCGACCTCCCCCCCGGCTTGGCTCTGCACGCTCTGGAGCCCCTGGCGGACGCTCGCCACCTCGGTCCGCAGCCCCTGCACGTCCGTCCCCTGCCGGGCCACGTCCGCGGACACCGTCTTGAGACGGGCGTCGAGGGCGCTGATCTGCGCCGCGAGGTCCGCGGTGGGCCGCGTCCCCTCCACGTTCTTCACCGCCCGGTACAGCCACTGGGCCGCGTCGTACCGGAGGAGCGGCTGGTTCCCCTGGAACTCGCCCCCGGCCCCGATCACGATGATCCCCCGCTGCACCAGGTCCCGGATCGCCGTGTACGCCGGATGGGAGGTGGGCACGTCCACGAACACCCCACCCCCACCGCCGTCGGCCAACCCCGGGGTGAGCCCCCACACCGAGAGCACCCCGAGCCCCAACACCACGAACACGATCCGCCTCATCGCCATCGTCCCTCCTTGGCAACCTTCGTTCAGCGTGATCCAAGCTACGGACCCCATGCTCGCCCCTCAAGGAAACGCGTTCCCTGCGGAAAGGACAGTCGACGGGTTCCGGGGTTCGCCGTCGGGGAGAGGGGGCAAGCGTAGCGTCGGCCTTCATGGGCGACGTTCCGGGGCGACGGGCGTACGGCGCGGTAGAATGGCGTCGGTCGGTTCCCGGCCGTTTGGGGCGACGTCGGGGATGAACCCCGCGAGCGTCGGGCACAAGGCCCGACGCTACGGTCCGTTTCCCCTCCCCCTTGATGGGGGAGGGTCAGGGAGAGGGTGATCGCGGCACGAGGACGACCAAAGGTGGGGAGACGATGGCACGGGAGAGAAGCGAAGGAATGTCGTGGCCGGAGCTGTACGCCCTCGACCGGGCGGGGATGCTCGCCGCGCTCGCCCGGTTTCCCGACCAGTGCCGGGAGGGATTTGCCCTCGGGGAACGGGTCCCGGTCGATTCCCTGGCCGGGTTCTCCCGCGTGGTGGCCCTGGGCATGGGCGGCTCCGGGATCGCCGGGGACCTCCTCGCCCACCTGCTTTCGGTGGAGGTGATCCCGGTGCGCACGTACACCCTGCCCCGCTGGGTGGGGGAGGAGAGCCTTCTCCTTGCCCTCTCCTACTCCGGTGACACCGAGGAGACCTTGTCCGCGTTCGCGGACGGGCTCGGCCGCACCCGGCGGGCCCTCGCCGTCACCTCGGGCGGGGCGCTGGGGCGGCTCTGCACCGAGAAGGGGATCCCGTGGGTCCGGATCCCGGGCGGCCACCAGCCCCGGGCCGCGCTGGGGTACCTCCTGTTCCCCCTCCTCGCCGTGTTCCGCGGCCTCGGGACGTTCCGGGAGGACCTCGCCGAAACCTTGAGCATCCTGGACGAACAAGCCCGGGCGCTCGGGCCGGCCTCCCCGGGGAACCCGGCCCAGGAGCTGGCGCTCCTCCTCCACGGCCGGGTCCCCCTCGTCTGCGGGGCCGGTCCGGCCGCGGTCCGCTGGAAGACCCAGGTCAACGAAAACGCCAAGCAACCTGCATTTTGGGCCGAGCTTCCCGAGCTCTGCCACAACGAGATCGTGGGCTGGGAGCTCGCGGGGAAGGTCTTCCCGAACGGGGTGGTGGTGTTCCTGCGCTCGCGCCACGACCACCCGCGGGTTCAGGCCCGGATCGAGATCCTCAAGGAGGTCCTGGACCGCCGGGGCCTCCCCTACCTCGAGGTCCAGGGGCAAGGCGAAGGCGCCCTCGCCCAGACGTTCTCCCTCCTCTACCTCGGGGACTGGGCCAGCGTCTACCTCGCCCTCCTCAACGGGGCCGACCCGACCCCGGTCCGCCCGATCCTGGAGCTCAAGGAGAGACTGGCGGGATGGGAACCTGGACGGGCGTCGGGCACAGGGCCCGACCTCAACGTCGGGGATGAACCCCGACGCTACGGTCCGTTGCCCCCCTTGATGGGGGAGGGGCAGGGAGAGGGAGAATGGGCACGCGTAGCGACGGCCCTTCATGGGCGACGTCGGAGGGGTGAAGAGGAGGTCTAGGTCGGGGACAAGCCCCGACGCTCCAGGATCACCGATGGAACGGTACGACGTACTCGTGGTCGGGGGAGGGCCGGCCGGGGCGATCGCCGCCCGGGCCGCCGCCCGGGCCGGGGCCCGCGTCCTCCTCCTTGAGCGGTCCCCCCACCGCCCCGCCCGCTGCACCGGCCTTGTCAGCCCGGCCACGGCCGACGCCCTGGGGATCCCCGGCCACCTCGTGCTGCGGGCGATCCGCGGCGTGCGCGTCCACGCCCCGGGCGGAGGCGCCCTGGAGCTCGTCTCCCCTGCGGTCAAGGGCCTCGTCCTCGATCGGGCTGGCCTCGACCGGTGGCTCCTCGCCCGCGCCGCCGACGCCGGTGCCGCGGTGCGGCCGGGGGTGGCCGCACTCGGGCTCGCCGATCGCGTCCTCCGCACCACCGCCGGTCCGGTGGCGTTCGAGGTCCTGGTCGGCGCGGATGGGGCGCGGAGCGCCGTCGCCCGGTGGCTGGCGCTCCCGCCGCCGGCGGAGCTCCTGGTCGGGGTCCAGGCGGTGGTGCGGGCGGAGCTCGCCGGGGATCACGTGGAGGTGCAGCCGGGGAGCGGGGCCCCGGGCCTGTTCGCGTGGGCCGTGCCCGCCGAAGACGGCCTGGTCCGGGTCGGCCTGGCCACGACCGACGGCCGCGCCGCCCCCGCCCTCCTCGCCCGGTTCCTCGCCGCCCGGTTCCCGGGGGCGGAGGTGGTGGCCCACGCGAGCGGCCTCATCCCCATCGGCCCCCCGCCGCGTACGGCCATAAACCGGGCCTTCCTCGTCGGCGACGCCGCCGGCCAGGTGAAGCCCTTGTCGGGAGGTGGGCTCGCGTTCATCGCCCGCTGCGCCCCCCTCGCCGGCGAGGCCGCGGCCCAGGGGCCCGCTGCCCTCCCCGGCTACGACGCCCGCTGGCGGGCCGCCCTCGGGGAGGAGATCGCGTTCGGCCTCCGCGCCCGGCGGGTCCTCCTCCGCCTTTCGGATCGTGACCTGGACCGGCTGATCCCCGCCCTCGACCGGCCGGAGCTGCGGCGGGTCGTGGCCGAGGCCGGGGACATCGACCGCCCATCCCGCCTCCTGCGGGCGGTCCTCGCCCGGCCTGCCCTGTGGGGGTCGCTCCTCCCGGCGGTCGATGCCCTCGGGGGCTGGGCCCGGGTGCGGGGCCTTCTCGCCGATTTGCCCCCCGCTCCCTCCCACCGCTAGACTCCCGCGTGCCCAAACGGAAGGCTCAATCGACCAGAAAAGGGTTCCCAGACCGCCTGTCTCGGGTTCGGTTCTGCGCGCTCCTGTTCTTCCTGTTCTCGATGCCCATCTTCTTCTCCCCGTGGAACACGGAATACGGGTACACGAAGTCCATCTACACCCTCGTGTTCGTGTCCCTGCTCCTCGTCCTGTGGGGGATCGAGGCCCTCCTCCGGCGAAAGGTCGAGGTCGAGCTGTCCTGGCTCTTCCCCATCCTCCCGGCGCTCCTCCTTGCCTCCCTCCTCTCCCTGACCGGGGGGATGCCGGCGTGCGTGATCCTCCAGTCGGCGACGCTCATCCTCTACTTCGGCGTTGTGTTCTTCCTTGTGGCCAACGCTGGCACAAAAGATCGGGAACTGATACTCATTTTGGGGGCCTTGCTCTTCTCCGCTTTCCTGAACGCCCTGTTCGGCCTCCTCCAGTACGCGGGGGCGGTGGGGGGCGGGCCGGGTCGGGGCCTGGAGGCGATGATCGCCACGATGGGCAACCGCCAGTTCCTGGCCGGGTTCCTGTCCTACCTGGTGCTGCCGGCGGGGATCCTCCTCCTCCGGCTCCGCCGACCATGGGCCTGGATTCCCGCGCTCCTCGGGGCCGGGTTCGTCCTCGCCGTGGCCCTCCTCACCCGGCAGGTCGGGGTCCGGCTGGGCCTGGCGGGGGGGCTTGGGTTCGTCGCGCTGGGGTTGGGCCTGTGGCCGGCCCGGGCCGGAGGGTGGCCGCGCTGGGCGGCCGCGGCCGGGGTGGCTCTCGCCGCGCTGGGCGGGACGATGGGGGTGCTCGGGGTCCTCGCCTTCGTGGCGGCTGCGGCCGGGGCAGCGGCCCTGTGGGCGCTGGGCCGGGCGTTGCGCCGGTTTCGTTGGGCGTGGATCCCCACCGCGGCCGGGCTCCTCGCCGCCGTGTTCCTCCTCATCCCCGTGACCACCCCGATCCCGGCGGTGGTCAAGCTCTGGCAGCGGCAGTCCGGTGCGGTGCGGGCGTGGGACTGGTGGGTTGGGTACGAGATGTGGCGGGATAAGCCCGTGTTCGGGGTCGGCCTTGGGGCATACAAGATCCTGTTCGTCCCGTACAAGCCAGCGTTCCTCGCCACCCCCCGCGGGGCCGGCTACGCGTTCCCCTTCCCCCGCGCCGATCAGGCCCACAACGAGTACGTCCAGGTCGCCTCCGAGCTGGGCACGGTCGGGTTCCTCGTCCTCCTCGCCGGCCTCGGCCTCCTCGCCTACTTCGGCCTGCGCCGCGTCGCCACCCAGACGGATCCGGCCAAGCGGGTGGAGCTCCTCCTCTTGGGCGGCGGCCTCGTGGCGTTCCTCGCCCACGCCGTGCCCACCTTCCCCTGGCATCTGCCGGCGTCCGCTCTGGCGTTCGTGGCCATCCTCGGGCTCGCCTTCTCCCCCCGCTACGGCCCGGCGGGGGCCCTCTCCGTGCGCTTGCGCGGCCGGCCCCTGCGCGGCCTCGTTGGGGGGCTCTCCCTCCTCGCCCTCGTCGTGACCGTGTTCGCGGTGCGGGACATCACCGCCGACGCCTACCTCCTCGCCGGGCAGGCCTCCCTCAGCTTGGGAAACGTCCCCCTGGCCCGGCAGCAGCTCTCCCGGGCGGTGGAGCTCGACTTCTGCCCCCGGGTGAGCCTGTACTGGCTGGGGATGGCCCACGCCCACGCCGGCGACCTTCCCGCCGCCCAGGCCGCGCTCCGGAAGTGCCTCTCCCGCTACCGGCCGGAGATCCTCTACCTCAATTTGGCCTCGGTGGACCTCGAGCTCGGCGAGGTCGCCGAGGCCAGGGCGCTCCTTGAGGAACTCCTCGCCACCCATCCCCTGCGGGACCAGGAGCTCGAGGCCCACTACCTCCTGGCCGTGGCCGACCTCAAGGAGGGGGAATACCTTGAGGCCAAGCGCCGGTTGGAAGAGCTGGTCCAGCTCGACCCCCGGTTCGAACGGGCGTGGATGCTCCTCGGGGAGATCGCGCGCGCCCGGCTCTTCTACGCCGAGGCGCGGGCCCATTTCCAGCGGGCCCTTGAGGTGATCGTCGAGAAGGAAAGGGCGGTCCAAGCCTCGCTCCGGGCCGAGCTCACCCTCGCCCAGTTCGGGGAGCTCCAGGCCAAGCTCAGGCGGCTTCGCCAAGAGCGCGAGGCGGTGGAGCGGGCCCTCTCGCAACTCCCGTGACCGGGACCTGAACGTCGGGGATCAACCCCGACGCTACGGTCCGTTTCCCCTCCCCCTTGATGGGGGAGGGTCAGGGAGAGGGTGATCCCCTCACCCCAGCCCTCTCCCACAACGGGGAGAGGGGGCAAGCGCAGCGTCGGCCTTCATGGCCGACGTTGGTTGCGGCCCGGTTGGGACGGGCGTATAGTGTTTTCGGTATGCTGTCCTTCCGCCAGGCCCTCGACGTCCTGTTCGGCCAGACCAACGACCAGAAGCTGCGCCGCCTCTTGCCCATGGTCGAGCAGGTGGGCGCGTGGGCCGATCGGGCCCGGGCCCTGTCCGACGGGGAGCTCCGCGCCAAGACCGACGAGTTCCGGGAGCGCCTCGCTTCCGGGGAAACGGCCGACGACCTCCTCCCCGAGGCGTTCGCCGTGGTGCGGGAGGCGGCCCAGCGGACGATCGGCCTTCGCCCCTACGACGTCCAGGTGCTGGGGGGGATCGTCCTCCACCAGCGGCGGATCGCGGAGATGAAGACGGGCGAAGGGAAGACCCTCGTCGCCACGATGCCCGCCTACCTCAACGCCCTCGTCGGCAAGGTCCACATCGTCACCGTGAACGACTACTTGGCCAAGCGCGACCGCTACTGGATGGGCCCGGTCTACGAGTCCCTTGGCCTTTCCGTGGGGCTCCTCCAGGAGGACATGGGCCCGGAGGAGCGCAGGGCCGCCTACGCCTGCGACATCACCTACGGCACCAACGCCCAGTTCGGGTTCGACTACCTGCGCGACCACATGGTCCTGTCCCGCAGCCAGAAGGTGCAGGGCCCCCTCGACTACGCGATCGTGGACGAGATCGACTACATCTTGATCGACGAGGCGAGGACCCCGCTCATCATCTCCGGCCCCACCGCGGAGACGGCCCGCTTCTACCGGGAGTTCGCCCGCATCGCCAAGCTCTTCCGCCCCGGGGAGGACTTCGAGGTGGACGAGGAACGGAAGCGCCTGTCCCTCACCGACCAAGGGTGGCAGAAGGCCGAGAAGATCCTCAAGTTCGACAACATCGCCGACCCCCGCGCCACCACCGCCCGCTACTACCTGGAGACGGCCCTCCGGGCGCGCACGTTCTTCCATCGCGACCGGGACTACATCGTCAAGGACGGCCGGGTGATCATCGTCGACGAGTTCACCGGCCGCCTCATGCCCGACCGCCGCTACTCGGGCGGCCTCCACCAGGCGATCGAGGCCAAGGAGAACCTCCCCATCCAGCGGGAGAGCCAGACCTTGGCCCAGATCACGCTCCAACACTACTTTCGCCTCTACCGGGGCCTGGCGGGGATGACCGGCACCGCCAAGACGGAAGAACAGGAGTTCAAGGAGATCTACGGCCTCGATGTGGTCCAGATCCCCACCAACCGCCCCCTCATCCGGGAGCAGCTCCCGGACGTGATCTACCGGACGCGCGAGGGCAAGTTCCGCGCGGTGGCGGACGCGGTGGAGAGGCTGTACAAGGAGGGCCGCCCGGTGTTGATCGGCACCACCTCGATCGAGGACTCCGAGTACCTCTCGCTGATCCTCAAGCGGCGGAACCTCCCCCACCAGGTCCTGAACGCCAAGCACCACGAGCGGGAGGCCCAGATCGTGGCCCAGGCCGGGCGCCTGGGGGCGATCACCATCGCCACCAACATGGCCGGCCGCGGCACGGACATCCTCCTCGGTGGGAACCCGGAGTACCGGGCCCGCGGGGAGTGCGACCCGGCGGAGGAGCCGGAGCGGTACCGGGAGCTCCTGGCGCGGTACCGGGCCGAGGCCGAGGAAGAGCGACGGAAGATCGTGACCCCGGTCGAGCCCGATTCTTCTGCCGGGAAGCGGGCCCTCGACCTCATCCGCCAGTGGTGCCGGGAGACGGGCCGGCCGTTCCGGCCCGAGGGGTGGCGGGGGGAGCTCTACCAGGGGGGGCTGATGGTCCTCGGCTGCCAACGCCACGAGGCGCGGCGGATCGACGACCAGCTCGCCGGGCGTGCCGGCCGCCAGGGCGATCCCGGCTCGTCCCAGTTCTTCCTGTCCCTGGAGGACGACCTCCTTAGGATCTTCGGCGGGGAGCGCCTGGGGGCGTTGATGGACCGCCTGGGGATCAAAGAAGGGGAGGCGATCACCCACGACCTCCTCACCCGCGCCATCCGCCGGGCCCAAAAACGGGTCGAGGAGCGGAACTTCGAGATCAGAAAAAGGCTCCTCGAGTACGACGAGATCATGGCCCGCCAGCGGGAGGCGATCTACGCCCTGCGGGAGCGGTTCCTCATCCCCGAGGACGGGGAGGCGCGGAACGACGAGGACCTGCGGACCTACCTCACGGAGATGCTCGGCGAGTACGCCGAGGTGCTCGCCGACCGGTACCTGCGCCCGCCCCAGTCCCCGGACGAGTGGGACCGGGAGGGGCTCCTCCGCGAGCTCGGCCAGATCTGCGCGCCGCCCCCGGCAGCCGCTGACCTCGACGGGCGCAAGCCCGAGGACGTGGCCGCCCGGGTGGAGGAACTGCTCCTTGCCCAGCTCGACCGCCAGTGGAGGCGCCTCTCCCCCCATTTCCCCCTTGTGGTGCGGATGGTCCTCCTGCGCACGGTGGACGAGAACTGGCGCCAGCACCTCCTCGAGCTCGATGACCTGCGGGAGGGGATCGGCCTTCGCGCCTATGGGGGCACCGACCCCCTGGTGGAGTTCAAGCGGGAGGCCCACCGCCTGTTCCAGGAGATGCTCCTCCGCAGCGAGGAGGAAGCCCTGCGGTTCCTGCTCTCGCCGCGGCTGGCGATCCGTGAGCCGGCCGGCGCCCCGCGGGCGGCCACGGCCTCCGCCCCTACGGCGGCCGACCGGGCGGCGCGCACGAGCACCACCGCCCCTCGCCCCACCGCCGCGGGCAAGGTCGGCCGCAACGACCCCTGCCCGTGCGGCTCGGGGAAGAAGTACAAGCACTGCTGCGGCCGCAAGGGTTGACCGGAGCTCGTTCCCTTGACTCCACCGCCCTTTGGTCTATCATTCGTGGTCGGTGATTAGCAATCGAAGGAGGTGAGTGCTAAATGCGTGGGCGGAGGGCACTCTTGCTCATCGAGGTGGTGGACCGGTACATCCGGACCCGCCACCCCGTGTCCTCCCAGGAGCTGGTTCGGGAATACCGGCATCGGTTCAGTTCGGCCACCGTCCGCAACGAGCTCCTCGCCTTGGAGCGCGAACGGTACCTGTACAAGCCCCACCCCTCCTCCGGCCGCATCCCCACCCGTTCTGGGCTCCGGTTCTTCGCCGAGTGGCTCCTCGCCCTCGCCGACCTCGGGGAGCGCCCGACCCGCCTCCCCGCCGAGCCCCAGGAGCCGGCTTCCCCGCAGCTCCCAGTGCTCCTCCGCCGCACCGCCCTTCTCCTCGCGGCGATGACCGGCCAGCTCGGGTTCGCGTTGGCCCCGCCCCGCGAGCGGCTGCGCCTTCTGGACTTCGCCATGCGCCGGGTGGGTCCGAGCACGGTGCTGACCGTCACCCTGTCCGAGCTCGGGATGGTGGAGTCCCGCGTGCTGTTGCTCGACGTCGACCTGGGGCCGGAGGAGCTGGCGGAGGCGGAAGCGCTCCTCCTGGAGCAGTTGAAGGGCCGTGCCCTGGCCGACCTTGCCGGCCAGGACCGGCCGGCGGAGGGATGGCACAGCCGGGCCCGCCTGTGCGCCCTCGGCATCCTCCGCCAGTTGGCGGAGCAGGAGCCGGAACGATCCCTGTACGTGGAGGGTTGGCCCCAGTTCCTGGCCGAGCTCTCCGTGGGCTCGTCGGATTGGGCGCTCGGGCAGGTGCGGGCCCTCCTGCGCTTCCTCGACGACGAGCGCGCGTTCGCCGCCGCGCTCTCTGAACTGCGGCGGGGCCAGGAAGGGTTGACCGTCCACGTGGGCGACGCCTCGATCCCGGAGCTTTCCGAGTTCAGCGTGGTCTCCGCCCCCTACCTCGCCGGTGGGGGGGTGCTTGGGGTGATCGGCCCCCTGTGGATGGACTACGCCCGCGCCTTTTCCGCGACCCGTTATGTGGCCGGTCGGCTGGGCGGGCTGCTCGCCCGAGAACGCCCGGAGACAGGGGTGAAGGCATGACCGGCGATCCAAACGAGCGGCAGCTGAGCGGCGAGCTCCCCGTCCGCGACGAAGCTTCCCGGCTGCGGGCGGACCTCCTGCGCCTTGCCGCCGACTTCGACAACTACCGGAAAGAGGTGGCCCGCGAGCGGGAGGCGCTTGCTTCCCGGGCCGTGGACGAGGCGCTCCTCGCGTTCCTCCCGGTCTGCGACGCCCTGGAGCGGGCCCTGGCCGCGTTCCGTCAGGATGGGGACGCTCAGGCGCTCGGGGAGGGGCTCGGGCGGGTGTCCGCCCTGGCCGAGGAGGTGCTCCGCCGCCTGGGATGTGAGCCCATCCCCTCGGTGGGCCGAAAGTTCGACCCGGCCTACCACGAGGTGCTCTCGGCCCAAGTATCCGATGAGGAGCGGTACGTGATCCTGGAAGAGTTCGAGCGAGGCTTCGTCAGGAACGGCCGGGTGTTGCGCCCGGCCAAGGTGAAGGTCAGCTTGGGCAGGGAAGGGGGTGATGGAGATGGAGACGAAGGAAAAGGTGATCGGCATTGACCTCGGCACCACCAACTCTTGTGCGGCTCTCGTGCGGGGAGGGCGGCCCGAAGTCCTTCTCAACGCGGAAGGAGAACGGATAACCCCCTCCGCCGTGGCGTTTACCGACACGGGCGAGGTCCTGGTGGGGCAACTGGCCAAACGGCAGGCGATCCTGAACCCGACCCGTACCGTGCTCTCCATCAAGCGCAAGATGGGCACGGACCATCGGGTCCGGATCACGGTGGACCGGGAGACCCGGGAGTACACCCCGGAGCAGATCTCCGCGTTCATCCTGCAGAAGATCGAGCGGGATGCGGAGGAGCTCCTGGGCACGAAGATCGAGAGGGCGGTGATCACCGTCCCCGCCTACTTCAACAACCTCCAGCGCCAGGCCACGAAAGACGCGGGCAAGATCGCGGGGCTGGAGGTGCTCCGGATCATCAACGAGCCCACCGCCGCCGCCTTGGCTTACGGCCTGGACAAGCAAGGGGAGCAGAAGATCCTGGTCTATGACCTCGGGGGCGGGACGTTCGACGTGTCCATCCTCGACATCGGGGAGGGGGTGTTCGAGGTGGTGGCCACCGACGGGGACACCCAGCTCGGCGGCGACGACTTCGACCGCCGCATCATGGACTGGCTGGTCGACGAGTTCAGACAGGAGACGGGGATCGACCTGCGCGGGGACCCTTCGGCGATGCAACGGCTGCGGGATGCGGCCGAGCAGGCGAAGAAGGAGCTCTCCGGCCGCATGGAGGCCAGGATTTCGCTCCCGTACATCGCCGCCGACGCGCGCGGCCCCAAGCACCTCGAGCGGACCCTGACCCGCTCCAAGCTCGAGGCGATGATCGAGGACCTGCTCCTCAGGACGATGAAGATCGTGGACGCCGCATTGGCCGCGGCCAAGCTCACCCCGAAGGACATCGATCAGGTGGTGCTGGTGGGCGGGTCCACCCGCATCCCCAAGGTCCAGGAACTGGTGGCGGACAAGTTCACCCGGGGCAAGATCAACAAGGACATCAACCCCGACGAGGTGGTGGCGTTGGGCGCGGCGATCCAGGCCGCGGTCCTCTGTGGGGAGATGCAGTCCCTCGTGCTCCTGGACGTGACCCCGCTGACCCTATCCATCGAGACCCTGGGCGGGGTGGCGACCCCGATCATCGAGCGGAACACGACCATCCCCGTGGAGCGCACCCGCACGTTCACCACCGCCGAGGACTTCCAGACCCAGGTGGAGATCCACGTCGTCCAGGGGGAGCGGAAGATGGCCGCGGACAACAAGTCCCTGGGCCGGTTCCAGCTCACCGGCCTCCCTCCCGCCCCGCGGGGGGTACCCCAGATCGACGTCACGTTCGCCATCGACGCCGACGGCATCCTCAACGTGACGGCCAAGGACAAGGCCACCGGGAAGTCGGCATCGATCGTGATCAAGGAGACGTCGCGGCTCTCGGAGGCGGAGATCGAGCGGATGCGGAAAGAAGCGGAGGAGCACGCGGAAGAAGACCGGAAGCGCCTCGAGGAGGTGGAGGCCCGCAACCAGGCCGACGCCCTGATCTATTCGGTGGAGAAGGCCCTCTCGGAGCTCGGGGACAAGGTCCCTCAGGCCAAGCGGGCCGAGGTGGAGGCGGCGATCCGCGGGCTCAGGGAAAAGCTGGATGGCCGCGGCGATGCGGCGGCGATCCGGGTGGCGATGGAGGACCTGAAGAAGGCCGCCGGCGAGGTGGCCGCCGAGGCGTACCGCCAGGCGGCCAGCCCCGGCGGCGGGGGGCAAGAGCCGGGGAAGGGCGAGTACATCCGCTACGATAAGGAGTAGCGTTGCCCGAGGACTACTACGAGATCCTCGGGGTCGGGCGCGACGCCTCCCCGGACGCCATCAAACGGGCATTCCGCCGCCTGGCCAAGCGGTACCACCCCGATGCCTACCAGGGGGACAAGAAGGAGGCGGAACGGCGGTTCCGCAAGATCGCCGAGGCGTACGAGGTCCTGTCCGACCCGGAGAAGCGCGCTCAGTACGACCGGTTCGGCCACGCTGGCCCGGAGCAGGGGTTCGACTTCGGTCCCGGCGACTTCCGGCGGGCCCGGCAAGCGTTCGAGGAGTTCTTCGGGCCCTCGGCGTTCGAGGACATCTTCAACCTGTTCTTCGGGGAGGGGCGGGCCGCCCGGGCCCGGACCTCCCGGGCCCAGCGGGGGGAGGACCTCGACTACCGGGTGCGCCTGACCCTGGAGGACACGGCGTTCGGGGCAAAACTCCGGGCCACCGTGCCCCGCTACGTGCGGTGCAGCCGGTGCGCGGGCACCGGCCTTGCCCCGGGCACGTCCCTCCACGCCTGCCCCACGTGCCAGGGCCGGGGACGCATCGAGTACCGGCAGGTCACGATGTTCGGGGCGTTCGTCAACGTGCGGGCGTGCCCGGAATGCGGGGGGATCGGGGAGCTTCCGGAGTCGCCGTGCGCCGCGTGCCGCGGCACCGGGCGGGTGAGGGAGCGCTCGGAGATCACGATCGAGGTCCCGCCGGGGGTGGAGGATGGGGCGAGGCTCCGCCTCCCCGCTCAAGGGAACGCCGGGATCGCCGGTGGCCCGGCTGGGGATCTGTACGTGACCGTGGAGATCCAGCCCCATCCCGTGTTCCGTCGCCAGGGGCAGGACCTGGTGGTCGAGGTCCCGGTCCATTACGGGCAGCTCGTGTTGGGGGGGAAGGTGAAGGTGCCCACCCTGGAGGGGGAGGAGGAGCTGGCGATCCCGGCGGGAACTGCGCCGGACGCGGTCCTCACCGTGTCCGGCCGGGGGCTCCCCCACGGCCGCCGTCGGGGGGACCTCCTCGTGCACCTCAAGGTGGTGATCCCGAAAGGCCTTTCGGCGAGGCAACGTAAACTCCTGCGGGAATTCACCGAGGGACTTCCCCCTCCGAAAAAGCTTGGCTAGGAGCGAAAAAACTCTTCTGCCTCTGCTGGTGTCAGGCCAGCACCCTAGGCCCAAGCGAACCCGTGACGGGTACCCTGCCCTCGGGTTGACACCTATCCTCAGCTTTGCTATGCTATCACGTAACAACGTAGTTACGTGGAAATGGGAGCGATGGAGGAGCTTGCCGAACTGGAGCTGGCCCTGCGGGAGGTTGCCGATCGTCTGGCCCGCCTCAGGACAAAGGGGGAAAGCCCCATGCCCCTCCTTTCCGTCACCGCCGCCGCGGGCGTTGAGCCCCTCCTTTTCCAAATCCTCCAGGCCTTGGCCGGGGAGCTCAAGGAAGAAGGGGCGCGGGTCCTTGTCACCGGGGTCCACCGTGCTCCCCGAGGCCGGGTGAGCACTTGGTACGAGCTCTTCTCCAAGGAGGATGCCGAAAAGGTCCTTACGCCCGAACTCGTCCGTGCCTTGGAGGCGCTGGCGAGCCTGGAGCGCCTGCGGTTGATGCTCGCCTTGGTCTCGGGCCCTGCGGGATCGGCCGAGGTCATGGCCCAGTCCGGGCTCACCCAAGGCCAGTTCTACCATCACCTCCGCATCTTGGAGGGGAGCGGCATGGTCCGAAGGAAAACGCGCGATGGATATGAGGCCACGCTCCATGGGGCATCCTCCCTGTTCACCCTCCTTGCCGCCGCGAG
>JANLFW010000013.1 GCA_024653305.1 Candidatus Acetothermia bacterium
TCTCTTTTCATCCAGCATCGGTTGTCAAGGTCAAGTCCTGCAATCAAACATTGGCCTCCTCTTGCTCGCACTGCCGGACCCTGTGGCTCACGGTGGCGCATTGGAAACCCGGATCCTCGGCAACTCAGCGAAGATCTGGGCCAACGATGGGTGAACCCAATCTCCTAGCTCATGCGCCGGCGCTGCCAGGCGATGGGTAGGTCGAAATGCGGTCAATTGCGTGTGCTTGCGAATGGGACCAGGGCCTGCACGGAGCGGGAATGGGTGGGAAGCCCCCGGTGCAGTACACTACGGACGTCGGGTACGGTTTGCCCAAGAAGTTCGCATCGTGCTCACACCCACTTTGGGGCAACGGTAGCCCGGCTAGGGCACGTGGGGGTCAACGATCTCCTGCGGTCTCGAACGCGGCTTCGCTCTGCCCTACAGGTAGCGCAACGCCTCCCGGGCCACCGGGGCCCGGTCCTCATCGTCGAGCCACCGCCTGAGCTCGCTCGCGGTCGGATCCGGACACGCCTGGCCGAGCCGGGCCAGCGCCCGCACCACCGCCCCGCGCACGTACCGCCGCTCGTCCAAGCTCAACCGCCGAAGCAGGATCAACGCCTTACGCGCCCGCGCCTCCACCCCAGGGCCGGTCATGGCCATCGCCACGTGCCAGAGGACCTGCTCGTCATGGGACGCCGACCAATACGTGAGCTGTTCGAACGTGTCGTCCGGGTACACGGGGAAGAACGTATGGGCCAACACCCCTGGGCCGAGGGCGTTGCGCACCTCCGGGGTCCGGTCCGAAAGCAGCGGTTCGAGCAGCTTGAGGAGCGGGCCCGCCCAGTCCAGGCGCACCGGATCCGCCGCCGCCGCCGCGGCCAGGACCACCGCCCGCCGCACCAGCGGGTCGGGGTCGCCCCGCCACGTCCCGAAGAGGGGATAGACCTCGGCAAACCGCTGGGCAAGAAGCGCCCCCAGGGCGTGCACCGCCGTCTCCCGCACGAACCGATCCTTGTCGCTCGCCAGGGTGCGCAGGCGGTCCACCGCCTGGTCCGGCTGAGGGGCGTGGGCGAGCACGGCGGCAGCCAGACGCCGGGCCTCGGCCGGGCCGGCGGTCAGCCGGTCGGCCCAGGCCACCGCCCCTTCATCCGCAAGCTGGACGATGAGGCGCTGCCGGGCCGCGCCGCCACGGCGCCATGCCTCGGCCAGTATTTCCACATCCGCAACCGGTTCCCCGCCCATGTTGCGCAGCATACCCGTAGCGCCCACCCGCCGTCAAACATGAAACCCCACGCCTCCGGCGCGGAGCCGGCCGCAACGCCCCCTTTGCCCATGGGCTACAATGGGCCGAGGAGGGAACCATGCGCAAGCGTGCTGTGCTGTGGGGAATGGTGGTTCTGGTCACGTTCGCGGCCATGGCCCAGGCCCCAGTAGCCCGTCCCAGCTTGGGGGTGGGAATGCAGTCCACCCTGCCCGCGGTGTTCGGGATCTCGGTTCGTTACTGGGCCACACCGGACCGCGGCTTCGAGGGAGATCTGTTCCTGATCACGTTCGACGGGCAGCCGTACGGGATGGCCGCTGCCCGGGCCCTGGCCCGGGCAGCGGCCACCGAGTCGGCGAGCTTCTACGTGGCCGGTGGGGCGTCGCTCCTGTTCCCGGACGAGAACTTCCTCGCCCACCTGTGCGGGGGGATCGAGCTCGCCCTCCCGTTCGCCCCGTCCCTGGCCCTGAACACCGAGTTCGGTTTGACCTGGGCACGGGATGGCGGATGGGGGATGGCGTTCGGCACCGGGATCCACTTCTACTTCGGCCTCTGATCGAGAAGGGAGCGAACCGTGGACGGAGGCTTCTGGCCTAAACCGTACAAGATCAAGGTAGTGGAGCCGATCCGCCTCCTCCCGCGGGAGGAACGGGAGAAGAAGCTCGAGGAAGCAGGGCACAACGTGTTCCACCTTGCCAGCTCCGACGTGTACGTGGACCTCCTCACCGACTCCGGCACCGGGGCAATGTCTCAAGCCCAATGGGCGGCGCTGATGGAGGGGGACGAGGCCTACGCCGGGAGCCGCTCGTTCGTCCAGTTCCAGCAAACGGTCCAGGACATCACCGGGATGCCCTACGTCCTCCCCACCCACCAGGGCCGGGCCGCGGAGCACGCGTTCTTCTCGGTCGTCCTCAAACCGGGCGATGTGGTCCCCAACAACACCCACTTCGACACCACCCGGGCCAACATCCTGGCCCTGGGCGGCCGGCCCCTCGACCTCCCCACCTCCGAGGGCCTCGACCCCGACCTGGACCACCCCTTCAAGGGTGACATGGACGTAGAGGCTCTGCGCAAGCTACTCCGTGACCCCCCGGGCCGGATTCCCTTCCTCATGCTTACCCTCACCAACAACACCCTCGCCGGGCAACCCGTGTCTCTGGCCAACGTGCGGGCGGTCGCGGAGCTCGCCCATTCTTATGGGATCTCCCTCATCCTGGACGCCGCCCGCCATGCCGAGAACGCCTACTTCATCTGGGAGCGGGAGCCGGGGTACCAAGACAAGACGCCCAAGGAGATCGCCCGGGAGGTCTTCTCCCTGGCCGACGGGTGCCTTATGTCCGCCAAGAAGGACGGGCTCGGGAACATCGGGGGGTTCATCGCCCTCCGCGACCCTGAGCTCTACGCCCGGTGCGCCGAGCGGCTGATCCTGGTGGAGGGCTTTCCCACTTATGGAGGCCTCGCTGGCCGGGATCTCGCGGCCTTGGCCGTGGGCCTCCGGGAGGCCCTGGATTTGGGGTACCTCCGGGACCGGGTGGCTCAAGTGCGGTGGCTCGCCGAGCGCCTGCGGGAGATCGGGATCCCGGTGTACTGGCCGCCGGGCGGACACGCGGTGTACGTGGACGCTGCCCGCTTCCTCCCGCACATCCCCAAGGATGCGTTCCCCGGCCAAGCCCTGGTGTGCGCCCTCTACCTTGAGGGCGGGGTGCGGGCGGTGGAGGTGGGGTCGGCCATGCTCGGGGAGAGCGCGAAGCTGGAGCTCGTGCGGTTGGCAGTGCCCCGGCGGGTCTACACCCAGGAGCACCTCCAGGCGGTGGTGGAGGCGTTCGCGCGGATTCGGGAGGGGGCCCGAGCGATCCGCGGCCTGCGCCTGGTGGAGGGCGGGGGGCCGCTCAGGCACTTCGTGGCCCGGTTCGTCCCGGGAGTGTAGGGGGTGGAGCGTGGACCTAGCTAAGATCGAGGCCGGGGTCCGGCTGATCCTGGAAGGCCTGGGGGAGGAGTTGCTCTCCCCGGAGATGCGCGCCCATACCCCGCGCCGGGTGGCGGAGATGCTCGTCGAGCTGTGCGCCGGGCTGGGAAAGGACCCGGCGACGGAGATCGAGGTCCTCCTCCAGGAGCCCTACGACGAGATGGTGGTCCTGCGGGACATCCCGTTCCACTCCCTGTGCGAACACCACCTGCTGCCGTTCCTGGGCCGGGCCAGCATCGCCTACTTGCCCAAGGGCGGGCGGATCGTGGGGGCGGGGAAGCTCGCCCGGGTGCTCGAGGTGGCCGCGGCCCGGCCGCAGCTCCAGGAGCGGCTTACGTCCGAGGTCGCCGATGCCCTGATGGAGAAGCTCCACGCCCACGGGGTCCTCGTGTACGTCGAAGCGGAGCACCTGTGCCTGACCCTGCGCGAGGCGCGGGCTCAAGGAAGCGTGCTCGCCACCTCCGCCATCCGCGGGATCTTCCGCACCGATCCTGCGGCCCGGGCCGAGGCCTTGGCCCTCATTCGCCGATCTTCCACGTGACCAGCCGTGGGTCGTCCTTGGGCAACGGAACCACGGTGAGTTCGCACGTCCCCCCGACGTGGGCCAGCACCGCCCGCACCGGCTCCCCGGGGCGGGCATCGCTGTACCGGGCGGCCAGTTGCACGGCGAGGCCAAGCTCCTCCTCGGTCGGCGTTCCCTCGACCAGCGCCAGGGGGCCGGGCACGTCGGGGAACATGACCGTCCACCGTCCGGATGAAAATCCGTTCAGGATCACGTTTTCAGTCTCGTCCCGGCTCACGATGACCTTGGCCGTGGGCGAGATGCGGAAGTGCCGGCCGTACCGGAGGAGGGCGAAATCGCGCTCGTCCAGGGCGGCGAGACCACGAGCCCGGGACGCATCCCGCAACCGGGCCGCATACGCCTTCTCAAGGAGGAGGCAGCACCCCCCGGACGGCTGGAGGAAGTGGTGGATCCCCCACGCTTGGGCCAACGCCAGTTGCCGCCGCCGGGAGCGGCCCTGGATGTCCAGCCAATCATCGCGCCGCACCCAGCCTTGCCTTTCGGGGTAAGTGGCCGGGAGAAGGCGGCCAGAGAGAGGACGCACGACACGATCGCCCAGCCCTGACTCCTCGGCCACGAGCTCGAGGGCCCGCCGGTGCTGGGACATCGGGCGCTGCCCAAGGACCTCTCCGGTGACCACGAACGCCGCCCCCTCCGCGGCCATGACCTCGCCCGCCTTCCGCACCATGAAGATGCGGCAATCGATACACGGGTTCATCCCCGAACCATAGCCGTGCCGGGGATGGCGGACCACGTCCAGGTACTCGCGGGACACATCGAGGAGCCGGACCGGGATGCCGAGCGCCTGTCCGGTGGCGAGCACGGTGTCGCACCGGCCCTGGCCGATACAGAACCCCGTGGCCAGGTTCACCCCTACCACCCCGAACCCGAGGCGCAGGGTGAGGGCCGCCGCCAGCGCCGAATCCAGCCCGCCGGAGAGGAGAGCGATCGCCCGGACGTCTTCCACCATCGCCGGGTATCATAGAAGGTGAACGTGGGTTCCCTCCACCGGATCTCCACCGGGGCTGCACGCTCCCTGCAAACCGGACGTGCTAGGGTGGTACCCAGTTCAGGAGGTGAAGCGCGCATGAGGAAGGTCACAGCCGTTTCGGCGTTGATGCTCGTGGTGGCGGTGCTCGCCCTGGGTCAGAACGTTCAAGAGGCGATCACCGCCTCCGGCCAGGCGGCGGTCAAGGCGGCCATCGCCCGGGTCGCCCCGGCGGTGGTGAAGATCGAGGCCGCGAAAAGGGTCACGAGTTGGTGGGACCAGATCTTCCAAGATCCGTTCTTCCGGCGCTTCTTCGACGTACCCCCTCTCGGGGGGCGCGAGGTGACCTCGCTCGGGTCGGGGTTCGTGGTGGAGCACGGGGGGAAGCGCTACGTCCTGACCAACGCCCACGTGGTGGAAGGGGCGGACTCGATCCGGGTGAGCGCCCAGACCGGGAAGATCCTCCCGGCGAAGGTGGTGGGCACGGACAGTTGGTTGGACCTGGCGGTGATCGCCGTGGAGGACGCCGCGGACCTGCCCGCCGCCCCGCTCGGGGACTCCGACGCCCTGGAGATCGGGGATTGGGTGATCGCCATTGGGAACCCCTTGGGGTTCTCGCACACGGTGACCCTGGGCATTGTCTCCGCCCTTAACCGGGACGTGCCCCGGCCCGACGGGTCCGGGTACTACCGGCGCATGATCCAGACCGACGCCGCCATCAACCCCGGCAACTCCGGGGGCCCCCTGGTGAACGCGTACGGCGAGGTGGTGGGGATGAACACCGTCATCGCCCGCAGCACCGAGAGCGGGGTGGCGGTGGAGGGGATCAACTTCGCGGTGCCGATCAACGAGATCAAGCAGGTGCTCGCCCGGATGATCGGGGAGGGCAAGGTGACCCGGGCCTGGCTTGGGGTGTACATCCAGGACCTGATCCCGGGCATGGAGCGCCAGTTCGGCGTGGCCTCCGGACAGGGGGTGCTGGTAGCGGATGTCGTCTCCGGTTCCCCGGCGGAGGCGGCTGGGATCCGGCGCGGGGACGTGATCGTGTCCGTGGCTGGGCGTAAAGTGGGGTCCGCCGCTGCCCTGCAGGCGGAGATCATGTACCGCCGAGTCGGGGAGACGGTGGAGATCGGGCTCGTGCGGGATGGCCGGTCCCTGACCCTCACCGTGACCCTGGGGGCGCGGCCGGATGAGGGGACGGTATCCCCGCCCAGCCCGGCTCCCGGGGCGCCCAAGTTCGGGCTGACGGTTCACGACATCACCCCGGACGTGGCCAGACAGTTCGGCCTCACCCAGGTCGCGGGCGGGGTCATCGTGACCGCGGTGGCTCCCGGATCCCCAGGCCACGTGGCCGGGGTCAGAGCCGGGGACGTGATCGTGGAGGTAGACCGGCGGCCGGTGAAATCGGTGGAGGACTGGAACCGAATCGTGGCCGATCTGCCCGAGTCGGGGGTGCTGCTCACCGTGCAGCGGGAGGGACGGACCCTGTTCCTCTTGATACAATAGAGGTGTAGGTCGGAGAGTAGCGCAGCCTGGTCAGCGCGCATGGTTCGGGACCATGAGGTCGGCGGTTCGAATCCGCCCTCTCCGACCAGGTGGGGCCCAAGATGGGCCCTTTTGTGTTGCCATTGAGATTCCCTTGGGGGTGGGCGATGAAGGTGTACATCAGCGCCGACATCGAGGGCGTGACCGGGGTAACCCACTGGGACGAGACCGAGCGGAGCAAGCCCGACTACGGCCTCGCTCAGGAGCAGATGACGGCCGAGGTGGCCGCCGCCTGTGAGGGGGCCAAGGAGGCCGGGGCCACGGAGATCTGGGTCAAGGACGCCCACGATACGGGGCGGAACCTGATCCCCGGCAAGCTCCCCCCGGAGGTCAAGCTCGTCCGGGGGTGGAGCGGCCATCCGTTCTCTATGGTGCAGGAGCTGGACGAGACGTTCGCTGCCCTGGTCATGATCGGCTACCATGCCCGGGCCGGTTCGGCGGCGAGCCCGCTTGCCCACACCATGTCCGGTGGTGTGGCCTACATCCGGATCAACGACCTGTACGCCTCGGAGTTCCTCCTCCACGGATATGCGGCGGCGCTGCGGGGGGTAGCGGTGGCGTTCGTGTCCGGGGACGCCGGCCTGTGCGAGGAGGTCCGGGGCGTGAACCCACGCATCCCCACCCTGGCGGTGAAGTGGGGCGTGGGCCAGTCCACGGTGAGCATCCACCCCAAGCGGGCGGTGCAGGAAATCCAGGACGGGGTTCGGCGCGCTCTGGAGGGCGCGCTTGACCAATGCCGCCTTCCCCTGCCGCCGCGATTTGTGGTGGAGATCGGGTACAAGGACCACACCAAGGCCTACCGGGCCGGGTTCTACCCCGGGGCGCGGTTGCAAGGCTCACACCGTGTGGAGTTCGAAACCGATGATTACCTGGAGGTGCTGCGGTTCCTCCTGTTCGTGGTCTGAGCCCCAGCCCATCCCACGCCGTCGTTGCCGTTGACGAGGGAGGCTGTGATGCATAGAATCCCCAAGCGAACCGGATCTAAACCCAGGGGGAGGAAGCGCGCGGGTATAGCTCAATGGCAGAGCGCTGGCCTTCCAAGCCAGCGACGCGGGTTCGATTCCCGCTACCCGCTCCAGGGACCGTAAACCGTGATCCGATTTGGGGTAGTTTCGCGGTTCACGGATAACGGGCCTTGGCGCCCGTGGCTCAGTTGGATCAGAGCGGCGGCCTTCTAAGCCGCAGGCCGGAGGTTCGAGTCCTCCCGGGCGCGCCAGGACAAGGCGGTTCGTGGGGTGGAGTTCGCCGGTTGTGACGAATCCCCACGGGACCGAAGGGTCTTGCGGGGGCTTGCCGAGGTTTGGACGGGGTTCCACAAGATCGTAAGATCTTGTGGGGTGTCTTATGGGGAGCGTAGCTCAGTGGTAGAGCACCGCGCTGTGGCCGCGGCGGTCGCGGGTTCAAATCCCGTCGCTCCTCCCAGCTCCGTGAACCGTTATCCGTGACGGGTTAATCCGTTGTTTGTGCAATCACGGTTCACGGATAATGGGTCACGGATTGCGCCCGTAGCTCAATAGGACCAGAGCATCGGCCTTCGGAGCCGAGGGTTGGGGGTTCAAGTCCTCCCGGGCGCATTTTTTAGGGGGTGAGCGGTGGAGAGGTGGTTTTTGATAGCGTTCCTAGTTGTAATCGCCGGGCTCCTTGGGGCCATATTCTGGGTCCTTTTTGGCCTGGCCGAGCGGGGGATCCCCGTGCAGTTTGGGGGTGAAGTGGCCCTCAAGGAGCCGGTGGGGGTGAGCGTGATGCGGGTGGAGGTGGTGCTGCCCGAGCCCCTGGCGGTGGAACTCGTTCAGCCGATGACGGCGGTGATCCCCGGGCCTCTCGCGGTGGAGGCCAGCCCCGGGGGGATGGAGGTGCGGGCTAGCCTTGCCGCCCTCACCTGCCCCCGCTGCGGGGAGGGGCCGCTCGTCCCGGTGCGCTGGAACCTCCTCACCGGCGAGATCACCTGGCGGTGCCTTCGCTGCGGCTACACCGCCCCTTGACCGCTTGAGCCGGGGGCGGTAAGCTATCGAACGAACGTTCGTTATGAGCACAGCCGTGTTGGCCGAGCGGATCGTGGAAGCGGGCAAGCGCCTGTTCGCCGAACAGGGCTTCCACGCCACCGGAATGCGCGCCATCGCCCGTGCCGCCGGGGTGTCCATCGGCGCCATCTACCACTACTTCGCGTCCAAGGACGAGATCTTCCTCGCCGTGCTGCGCCAGGAGTACGAGCGCCGCCTCCAGGAGGCCCGGGCCCTGTGGGAACAGGGGCTTCCAGCCTCGGAGATCATCCGCCGGGTGGTGGAGCTGCACTTCGCCACCCTCGCCGGCCATAAGGAGTCCGTCCAGCTCCTCAGCCGGGCGTGGGCCCCGGAGACGCCCGCCCTGCGGGCCCAGGTCCAGGCCCTGCGCGAGGAGTACGCGGCGTACATCGCCAAGTTCCTGGAGGAAGGGATGGAGGCCGGCCAGATCCGGCGCGCCCACCCCCTGCTCACCGCCTACGCCCTGTTGGGCTTGGTGGAGGCGGTGACCGGGCGGGCGCTCGCCGACGACGAGGCGGCCCGGGAGTTGCTCGAGGTGGGGCCGGCGGAGCTGGCGGACATGTCCTGGCGGGCCCTTCGGCCGGAAGGGAGGGGTGATGCGTAGACTGGCGGCGTTGGCAGTGGCGCTGGTGCTGATCGGGGCGGCCGCGGCCGGGGAGCAGGTACGGCTCCTCATCGTGGACGAGACCAAGACCTTGGAGGAATCGGTGCGGCTGGAAGCCCTCGCCCGCGGCCTGCGCGCAAGCGGCGTGTTCCAGGTCCAGGCGATGCTGAAGCTTCCCACCGAGCCCTGGCAGGGGGAGCCGTTCCACTTCGTGCTCGTCCTCCCCGCGCACAGCCGATTCGCATGGTTGTGCGCTCCGGGCCCAGTGCAGTACCTCCCGGAGCCCCTGCAACGGCCCTACCACGGCCTGGCCCAAGGGGTCCACCAGGCGTTTGCCGGCCGCCGCGAGGTCCGTGGCCCGGGGGATGACCTTTGGCCCTTCCTCTTGTCCGGCTACCTCCAGCACTTCGGGGTACTGCACGGAGGGATGTAGGTGCTGAAGCGCCTCGTGCGGGGGATCGTCCAGCACCCGGCGTGGGTGCTCGTGGGCATCGGCGCCGTGACCCTGGCCTTCGCCGCATTCCTGCCGCGGCTCGGGTTCCAGGCCGACTACTCGAGGATGCTCCCCGCAGAGGACCCGGTGGTGGCCCAGTACGAACGGACCCGGGACCTGTTCGGTGCCGGGTCCCTGTTCATGTTCGCCATGGCCGCCGCGGAGGGGGACACGATCTTCAACCTCCCCTCCCTGACCAAGCTCTACGCGATCACCGACGAGCTCCGCTCGCTTGTGGACGAAGGGCTGCTCGAGGAGGTCATCTCCCCGGCCAACGTCAAGATCGTGGAGGGCACGGCCACCACGATCCGGGTCCACACCATCCTCCCCGGGCCGCCCGCCACCGAGGAGGACGTGGCCCTGTTCCGCGAGAAGGCCCTGGGGGAACGGCAGATCCGAGATTCCCTGGTCTTGGCCGACGGCTCGGGGGCGGTGCTCGTGCTCAAGCTCCGGCCGGAGGTGGAGGACCGGGAGGACGTGATGGCCCAAGTCCTGGCCAAGCTGGAGGAGATCGAGACCCGGTATGCAGGTCCTGAGCGGTTCTACATCGCCGGCGACGCCGCGTTCCTCGTGTACGTGAACCGGTACATGCGCCGGGACCTGGGGTTCCTCCTCCCAGTGGTGATCGCGGTGGTGGTGGCCGTGCTGTTCGTGAGCTTCCGCACCGTGCGGGGGGTGGTGCTACCGCTGGCGGTGGTGCTGGTGGCGGTGATCTGGACCCTCGGCCTCCTCGCCATGACCGGGACGAAGCTGACCATGATCTCCACGTTCCTGCCGGTGCTGCTGGTGGCGGTGGGGTCGGCGTACGGCATCCACGTGGTCAACGACTACAGCCAACGGACCGGGTGGGGTGGGGACCGCCGGGAACGGGTGGCGGCGACGGTGGAGGACATGTTCATCCCGGTGCTCGGGGCGGCCCTGACCACCGCGGCCGGGTTTCTCACCCTGCTCTCTTCGTTCCTGAACCCAACCAAGGAGTTCGGACTGTTCTCGGCGTTCGGGGTGATGGTCGCGTTCGTGCTAACGATCACCCTGATCCCAGCCGTCCTCGCCCTGCTGCCCTCGCCCAAACCGCGCCGGAAAGGGACCCGTCCGTGGCTGGACCGGGCCGCGGCCCGTGGGGCGGCGTTCCTCGCCCGGCGGCCGGTGTGGACGGTGGTCGCCGCGGCGCTGGTATTGAGCGCCTTCCTGGCCGGGGTCCCGCTCCTCAAGGTGGAATCCGACGTGACCAAGTACTTTCGCGCCAACTCCCCGGTGGTCCGGGGCCTCAACTTCGTCGAGGACCGATTCGGGGGAAGCCAAGAGCTCTCCGTGGTCATCGACACCGGCCGCCGGGACGGGCTCAAGGACCCGGAGGTGCTGCGGTTCATGGACCGCCTGCAAGGTTTCCTCGAGGGGCGCCCGGAGGTGGGGAGCACCTCGTCGCTCGCCGACCTGGTGAAGGAGACGTACTTCACCCTGCGCGGGGATGATCCCGCGTACTACGCGGTCCCCGAGAACGCCAAGGCCGTGGCCCAGGTGCTGCTCCTCTACGAGATGGGCGGGGGCGAGGTAACCCGGAGCATGGCCACCCGGGATTTCGGGAAGGGCCGGATCACCGCCCGGGTCCGTTCGGTGGGCCTGGAGGGGTTCGCCGAGCTCACCCGGGCGGTGGACGGGTTCGTGGGGAGGGAGATGCCGTCGGGCGTGCTCTCCTACTACCTGACCGGATCGCCCAGCCTGTACATCCAACTGTCGAAGAAGCTCATCCAGTCCCAGGTCGTCAGCCTGGGGGCCAGCCTGGGGGCGGTGGGGGCGATCGTCGCCGTACTCATGGCGTCGCTCGGGGCCGGGCTCCTGTCCCTGATCCCCCTCGTGGTGTCCATCGCCGGGAACTTCGGGATCATGGGCTACGCTGGGGCGTACCTGGACATGGCCACGGTGATGATCGCGAGCCTGTCGGTGGGGATCGGGGTGGACTACGCGGTCCATTTCCTGTCCCGCTACCGACGGGAGCGGGCCGCCGGCCGCGGCCACGAGGAGGCGTTGGCGGAGACGTTCCGCACCTCCGGACGGGGGATCCTGGTGAACGCAGCCACCTTGACCCTGGGCTTCCTCGTGATGCTCCTCTCCAACTTCGGGGCGCTGGTCACCTTCGGTTGGCTGATCACGGTCACCATGCTCACCAGCCTGGTGGGGGCGTTGTTCATCCTCCCGGCGGCCCTGGGCTGGGTGCGCCCGGCGTGGCTCCTGCCGCGGGTGCGCCTGGTGCGAACCGGGCGGGGATACCGCGTGCAGATGGCGGGGGCAGATCCGCCCACCGATGAAACGAAGGAGGTGCGCGATGAAGCACGGGACTGAAGCGCTGTTGGCGCTGGCGATGTTGGCGGTGCCGCTCTTGGCGCTCGGCCAGGGGATCACGGCCGACGACATCCTGGCCAAGGTGGAGGACCAGGGTTTCTTCGGCACGGGGAGGGGCAACCTGTACGGGGCGCTCGCGGTGACCATCGAGGAGCCCGGCCAGGCCCCGGTGGACTACGCGTTCCGGGTGTGGGCCAAGGAATACCCGGATGGTCTCACCAAGACCCTGCTCCTGTACGCGGCCCCGGAGGCGGTGGCCGGGACGATGTACCTCGCCCACATCCCGGAGGAAGGGATGGCCCGGATGTGGCTGTGGCTGCCGGCGTTGGAGCTCGTCAAGGAGCTCGTGGGCGAGGAGGAGCGGAAAGGGGAGTTCATCTCCGGAAGCGGCATCACCTACGACGACGTGGCCCAAGGGTTCAGCTACCGGGAGGACTACACCCCCCAGCTGGTGGGGGAGGAGGCGGTCGGTGGGCACCCGACCTGGGTCCTCGCCCTCACCCCCAAGGGGGCCAAGGCGGAGTGGGCGCGGATTCGCCTGTGGGTCCACAAGGACGCGTACCTGGTGCTTAAGGTGGAGTTCTACGACCGGAACGGGGCGTTGGCCCGGGTCCTTTTCGCCGAGGACCTGGTGGAGGACGCCCTTGGCCTCCGCCCGAGCCGGCTGGTGGTGGAGGACCGGACGGAGAAGACCCGCGCCGTCGTGGAGATCCAAGAACGGTCGGAAGCGGAGATCCCGGACGCGTACTTCTTGCCCGAGAACCTGCCCTACCTCGCCCCCTGAGGGCGGGGTCCGCCCCGGGGGTTCGTCGGCCGCGAACCTCGAACAAGGACGGCCGCTGGACGTGAACGCCCGATGTCCGCGCTGATCTGGGCCGGGTTCGCCCTGTCCTTGGCCGCCCTCCTCGGCCTGGCGCGGTGGAGCCTGTGGGGGGCGATGGCGGTCGGGGCGGCCATCCTGGGCGTGTTCACCCTTCCCCTTCGGGAGGTGATCCCGACCCTGGCCGCGGTGCTGACCGACCCCGGGGTGCTCCTGCTCGGGCTGGCGGTGAGCGTGATGCCCCTGATCGGGGCGGCGATGGAGCGGACCGGGCGCATGGATGCCCTGGTAGAGAACCTGGGAGTGGGGCGGCGGGCCGTGTTCGCCCTGGCTCCTGCCCTCCTGGGGATGCTCCCCATGCCCGGTGGGGCGCTCCTCTCTTCGCCCCTGCTGGAGCGGACCGGTGGGGCGACAGCAGAGGTGCGGGCCGCGGCCAACGTGTGGTTTCGGCACGCGATGCTGTTCGTGTACCCGATCTCCGCCTCCCTCATCACCGCGGCCAAGTTGGCTGGCCTCGATGTGTGGACGGTGCTCCCCTACCAGCTCCCAGCCCTCGTCCTGTCCGCAGCCCTGGGCTACATCTGGCTCCTGCGCCCGGTGTCCGGTCGTCTGGACCCAAGCGGGCCACGATCCCCAGCCGCGCTCCTCGCCCCGCTCGCGATCCTCCTCGCCGCCCCGGCCCTGGACCTCCTCCTCAAGCGGGCGGCCCACCTCCCGGTGCCGGAGCTGGCCACGTTGGCTGGGGTGACCGCGAGCCTGGCTCTCGCCGCGTGGGGCAAGCTCACGGTGTGGGACGTGGTCCACCTGGCCCGCCGGGGGAAGCCGTGGCGGTTCGGCCTGATCGTGGCAGGGATGTTCGCGTACCTCGCGGCCTTCCAGCGCTCCGGGATGCCGGGGCTCATCTCTGGGTTGCACCTCCCGCCCCAGGTGCTGTGCCTGGGGATCGGATGGCTGCTTGGGTTCGCCACCGGGCGGCAGCAAGCGGCCACCTCCATCGTGATCCCCATCTACACCGCGAGCTACGGCCTGATGGGGCCGTGGGCGTTCGCCGTGACCTATTTCGCCTCGTACTTAGGGTACCTCTTGTCCCCGCTCCACCCGTGCCTCACCGTGTCCGCGGCGCATGCCGGGACCACCCTCGGGGCCACCTGGCAACGGCTGCTGCCGCCGAGCGTGGTTGCCCTCCTGGTCACAGCCGTGGCCGGGTTTGTGGTGCTCTAACCGTGCGGCGGCTCGCGAACGAGGTCGAGGTCGGGCACAGCCCCCCTGGTTAGGACAGTCCGGATCCGGTCCATCAGCCGGACCATGAACCGCAGGTTGTGCACCGTGGCCAGCCGGTAGTAGGAGAGCTCTCCGGACCGAAAGAGGTGATGCAGGAACGCCCGGGGGTACCGTCGGCACGTGAGGCAGTCGCACCCCTCCTCGATGGGCCGATCGTCGCGGCGGAGCCTCCCTGTCTTGATGGAAAGACGAAACCTGGGCTCCCCAAACCCAAGCAGAACTCCGTTCCGTGCCAGACGCGTCGGGGCAGCGCAGTCGAACGTGTCCACCCCCAAGCTCACCGCGACCAGGATGTCCTCCACCGCCCCGATCCCGAGGAGGTGGCAGGGACGGTCCCGGGGGAGCTCGGCCACCGTCCACTCGAGCACCCGGTGCATGTCCTCCTTGGACCGGCCCAACGACCCGCCGATCGCGAACCCGGGGAACCCCATGCTGGCGATGGTTCGCGCCGACGCCCGGCGCAGGTCCTCGTACGCCCCGCCCTGGACGATCCCCCATAGGGCCTGATCCGGATTGGGGCCAAGCCCCTGCGTCCCTTCGAACGCACGCAGGGCCCGCTCCGCCCAGCGGTGGGTCCGGTCCATCGCCGCCTTGGTGTACGCACGGTCGTGGAACGGAGAGGTGCACTCGTCCAAGGGCAAGATCACATCCGCCCCGAGGAGCCGTTCGAGGAGGATCACCTCCTCCGGGCTGAAGAAGATCCACGACCCGTCGATCACCGACCGGAACCGGACCCCATCCTCGGTGAGCCGGACGAGGGATTCCCCCATCGGCCGGATGGGCGCCGCGCCGGGGAAGATGGGCGCGATCTTCCCCACCCCGTGGACCTTGCCTGCCCCGAGGCTGAACACCTGGAACCCGCCGGAGTCCGTGAACCAGGGGCCTTGCCAGCCGGTGAACCCGTGCAGCCCCCCAAGGGCCCCGATCGCCTCCGCGCCTGGGCGCAGGGCCAGGTGGTAGGTGTTGGCGATCAGCACCTCCACCCCGATCGCCTCCAGGTCTTGGACCGCAAGGGCCTTCACCGTGCCCCGGGTGGCCACGGCCACGAATGCCGGGGTCTGAACCACGCCGTGGGGGGTGAAGAGCTCGCCAAGGCGGGCCTCCGTCCCCGGGACCTCGGCCAGGATCCGGAACGAGGACATGGGCTAGTAGAACACGGTGAGGGTGCGGTGGTGGGGGACCGGCAGCTGGCGCTGGCTTAGGTGCCACAGGAGCCAATCCACCTCGAACGCCCTGAGCGGCCGGCCGCGGCGTTCCAGGGCTGCAGTGAGCTCCTCCACCGCGACCACCGTCGCCGCCCGCAGCTCCACCTCCGGTGGGGACCCGGCCGGGATCGGTTCCATCCGGTCGAGGCGCTGGGCCAGCGCGGGGTGAAGGGCAAGCGCCCCTTCTGCGCGGAGGATCTGGGGAAGCTTGTAGTCGGCGAACGCCGTGAGCCAATCGAGGTCCGTGAGCCTTCCTGGGCCCTCCCCGGCGAACGCCCCGGCGAGGTCCGCGCACAGGATCTGGGCCCGCTTGTGGAAGAACACCGCGCGGCCGCGGTACTCGGCGGCGTCGCGGAACGAGGGGAGGTGGGCGGTGAGAAGCTCCACCAGGCGCCGGCAGGAGCCCCGGGCGGCGGCGAAAAACGCCCGCGCGGAACCAAACCGGAGCAGCGCCTCCCCGACCTCCCGTACGACCCGCGCCCGCAGGGGAAGGAGGGCGATGTCCCCCAGGATGCGGCGCAGCCCGTCCACGTCGAGCGCGGCCATGTTCTCGGGCTCAAAGAACTCCGGGTCCCCTTCCGCGGCCCGACGCAGGGCATAGGCCAGGGCGAAGTACCCGGTGAGCCGTTCCCCAGCGGGCCCGGCCACGGACCACGCCTTGTTCGGCCAGAAACAAAAGTTCAATGCGTCCAGGACGAGGAGGTAGCGCAGGGAGAGCTCCTCTGCCCCGCGGAAGTGGTAGCGGCCCTCCCAGGTGGAGAGCGGGAGATCGACCAGCCACCCCGCCAGGGCGTCGAGCGCGTTCCGATCGAGGCGCACCCAGCGGGCCCGGCGCACAATCCACCGAGATCCCGTTCGGACCGGGTTCTCCATCGCCGTCAGCCCTCGAACACCGGGGGGACGAAGAAGTACCCGTCGCGGGCCGCCGGCGCGTTCGCCATGGCCTCCTCCGGGGACACCGAGGCCCGGGGCTCGTCTTCCCGCCACGCGTTGACCTGGCCCGGCAGCGGGGTGAACGGAGGCACGTCCTCGGTGGGGAGCTCCTGGAGCTTTTGGAAGTAGTCGAGGATCCGGGAGAGGTCGGCCCGCAGATGCCGCCGCTCCTCCGGGGACAAGCTCAACCCGGAAAGGGCCTCCACGCGCTCCATGGTCCGCTCGTCGATCACGTTCACACCCCCAGCAGGGTCAGCGCCTCCCCGAACCGGCGATCCACCTCCCGGGCCAGCGCCTCCGGCACCCCCGCCTCCACCACGCGCAGCGCCTCGGCCCGCGCCCGTTCAAGGAGCCGGAGGTCCCGCACCAGGTCCGCCGCCCGGAGCTGGGACACGAACCCATGCTGCTGCGTCCCGAGGAGGTCGCCGGGCCCGCGGATGCGCAGGTCCGCCTCGGCGATCTTAAACCCATCGGAGAGGTCGCGAAAGGCGGAGAGGCGTTCTCGGGCGTCGTCGGCGGTGGGGTCGGCGATGGCGAAGCAGATCGCGGGCTGGCCCTTGCGGCCGATTCGCCCCCTGAGCTGGTGGAGCTGGGCAAGGCCGAACCGGTCGGCATGCTCGATCACGAGGAACGAGGCGTCTGGCACGTCCAAACCCACCTCGACCACGGTGGTCGCCACCAGGAGCTGGATCTCTCCCTCCCGAAACGCGCTCAAGGCCGCCCGTTTCTCCTGAGGGGACATGCGCCCGTGGAGCAGGCCCACCCCATGGTCGGGGAACCGCTGCCGCAGCTCCGCGTAGGCCGACTGAGCCGCCCGTAGGTCCAGCTCCGCCGACTCCTCCACCAGGGGGAACACCACGTACCCCTTCTCCCCCTGCCCAAGAAGGCCCCCCACCTCTCGGTACACCTCCTCCCGATGGGACTCCGAGACCCAAACCGTGCGCACGCTTCCCCGCGGGGCCGGCATCTCCTCGAGCACGGACACCGCGAACTCCCCGTACAGGGTAAGGATCACGGTGCGGGGGATGGGGGTAGCGGACATGACGAGGATGTTCGTGCCCGCCCCCTTGGCCTCGAGCGCTGCCCGCTGGATGACCCCGAACCGGTGCTGCTCGTCCACCACCGCCAGGGCCAGATCGTGGAACGCCACGTCCTCCTGGATCAGGGCGTGGGTCCCCACCACCACGTCCACCTCCCCGGCGGCCACCGCGGCGAGCATCTGCCGCCGTCCTTTCCGCCCAAGGTCCCCCACCAAAAGACCCACCCGCACCGGGAGATCCCGGAATAGCTCCTGCAGCACGAGGTAGTGTTGCTCGGCCAGGATCTCGGTGGGGGCCATCACCGCCGCCTGGGCCCCGGCGGAGGCGGCCATGACGCACGCCCCAGCCGCCACCGCCGTCTTGCCCGAGCCCACGTCCCCTTGGAGAAGGCGCAGCATGGGGTAAGGGGCGCGGAGGTCGGCGTCGATCGCGGCCAGGGCCCGCTGCTGGGACGGGGTGAGCCGGAATGGGAGGCCGGCCAGGAACCGGTCCATCCATGCGCGGTCCGGGACGAGCGCCCGCCCGGTGGGCCGGTCTTGGGCCCGCCTCCGGACGACCCCGACCTCGAGCAGGAACAGTTCCTCGAACGCGAGCGCCTGCCGCGCCCGCTCGAAGTCCTGGGGGCCGTCCGGGAAGTGGATCTTGGCCATCGCCTCCCGGCGCGGCAGGAGCCCTAGGCGCTGCCGCACCTCCCTCGGCACCACCTCCGGGATCCTTGAGCCGAACCGGTTGAGCGCCCGCCGAATCAGGCCCTGGAGGATGGCCTGGGACAGGCCCTCCGTGGTCGGGTAGATGGGCACCCAACGGCCGGTTTGAACGTTGACCCCTACCCGCTCCCAAACCGGGTTTTCCATCTGCAGCTCCCCGTACCGGAGCTGGGCCCGGCCCCACAGCGCGTATTCCTGACCTTGGTCGATCTGGTCCCATAGCCAGGGCTGGTTGAACCAGATCGCAAACAGAAGCCCGGTCCCGTCGTCCACCGCTACCTTCACGAGCTCCAGGCCCGGCCGCACCTTGACCCGCGACTTCGCCCGTACCACGCCCTGGACCATCGCCGCCTCCCCGTCGCCCACCTCGGCGATGGGCACGAGCCGGGTGCGATCCTCGAGGCGCCGGGGGAAGAAGGTCAGCAGGTCCTCAATGGTGTGGATGCCGAGCCGCCTGAGGAGGCTCAGGCGCTTCGCCCCCACCCCCGGGGCATGGGCGATGTCCCCCGGCCAAACCTCCTCGGCCGGTTCCCCCCGCTCCAGCCGGGCCAGCACCTCCTCGAGGCGCGCGAGAGCCGCCTCCCGGGAGGACGGGTCCAGGGCCGCGTAGCCAGCCACGGAATGGCCGCCCTCCGGGAGGTGACGGCTCACAAAGCCCTCCAGGCCCCCAAGGACGGCGGCATCGGCGCACCCCTTCCGCCGCTCGAGCTCCACCACCTTGCGCACGAGGGCGATCCGCGCGGCGAGGTCCTCCTCCGTTGTCGGCATTATCGGATCCATCTATAATAAACGCCTTCACTGGGAGGACCAAGGGATGGTACGGGTTTATCCGGATCCGATCTTGCGGCGGCCGGCTCAGCCGGTCCAGCCGGGAAGCGACGAGGCGCGCATGGCGGCGACCTCCCTGCGCCGGGCGTTCGCCGAGCTGGAGGCATTGGGGCTCGCGGCCAACCAGATCGGGTTCCCGGTACGGGTGATCATGGTCCGCCTTGGGGACGAGGATCAGGTGCTCCTGAACCCGGCCATTGTGGCGCGGTCGTCCGCGCTCTCCGTGGAGTCCGAGGGGTGCCTGTCCATCCCCGGGGTGGAGGCGGAGGTGCCGCGGGCGGCGGAGGTGGTGGTGCACGCCATGGACGAGGAAGGCCGGCCGGTGGAGCTCACCCTCACCGACCTGGAGGCCCGGCTCCTCCAGCATGAGGTGGACCACCTCGACGGGGTGCTGTACGTGGATCACCTCCCGTTTTCCGAGCGTCGCCGCATCCTGCGCGCGTTCCGCGAAGCCCAGAAACGAAAGGAGCAGGTGACTTCCGCCACGTGACGGTACGCCTCGCGTTCGCCGGCACCAGCCGGTTCGCCGTGCCGGCCCTGCAGGTCCTGGCGCGGCGGTTCGGCCTGGTCCTGGTGGTGACCCAGCCCGATCGGCCCGCCGGACGCGGGCTCCCGCTCACCTCGCCCCCGGTCAAGGAGGAGGCCCAGCGCCTCGGCCTGCCCCTCGTTCAGCCCCGGTCGATCAACGCCCCCGACGTGGTGGAGCGGTTGCGGTCCTTGGACCTCGACCTTTTGGTGGTGGCCGCGTTCGGCCAGCTCCTGCGCCCGGCCGTGCTGTCCCTCCCCCGGCTGGGGTGCGTGAACATCCACGCCTCCCTCCTCCCCAACTACCGCGGGGCGGCCCCGGTGGCATGGGCGATCATCCACGGGGAGGAGGAGACCGGGGTGACCACGTTTCGCCTGGACGAGGGAATGGACACCGGTCCGATCTTGCTCCAGCACAAGGCCGCGATTGGCCCGAACGACACGGCCGGGGAACTGGAGGCGCGCCTGGCGGAGCTGGGTGCGGAGCTGATCGTGGACACGGTGGAGGGCTTAGCTAGCGGCACCCTCACCCCCGTGCCCCAGCCCCCGGAGGGGACGCTCGCGCCGAAGCTCCACCGGGAGGACGGGCGCATCCGCTGGGATTGGGAGACGCGACGCATCCACAATCTGGTGCGGGGCACGAACCCATGCCCCGGGGCGTACACGCACTTCGGGGAGCGGCCGGTCAAGGTCCATCGCACCCGCCCCGTGGAGGAGGGGCGGTCGGACCTCCCCCCCGGGACCATCCTCCCCCGACGGGACCGGCTCCTCGTGGCCACCGGAGACGGGGCATTGGAACTTCTCGAAGTCCAGCCGGCGGGGTGCCGGGCCATGTCCGGCCGGGACTTCCTGAACGGCTACTGCCGGACCGCCGGGGAGCGGTTCGCTTGACCCGGCCGCCACGCCCACAGGGCAAGCGCGGCCACCAAGGCGAGCGCTGCCCCGAGGAAGAACGGGGCTCCCGGGCTAAACCAATCCCATAGCGCCCCGGCGATTACCGACGCCGGCAGGTCCAGCGCCCCCACCACCGTGCTGTACGCCCCGTACGCGGTCCCGCGCAGTTCCGCCGGGACGAGGTCGGCCACGAGCGCCCGCGCCGTACCGTAGGCCGCCCCGTAGTAGGCGCCGTACGCCGCGTACAGGAGCCACATCGTCCACCCCCGGCCCGCCAGGCCGATGCCGAGGTAAATCGCGGCGTAGGCGAGCCACCCTCCCACGATGAGGGCCTTGCGGGGGATCCGGTCGGACAGAGCCCCGGCCGGGGTAGAGACCACGGAGTACACGAGGTTGAACACGACGAGCATCCCCAGGATCCCCAGGACGCTCGCCCCCAAGGACTGGGCCCGCAGCACCAGGAACGCGTCCGCGGAGTTGCCGAGTTCGAACAGGCCCACGATGAGGAGGAACACCCCGAACGGCCGGCCCAGGCCGCGGAACCCCACCCGCACCGCCCCTTTGGCCGCCCTCCGGCTCGTCTCCCGGGCCCCGATGGCCAACACCAGCACCGCGAACACGGCGGGGACCAAGCTGACGAGGACGATCACCTGAAACGTGCGGGCCTGGAGCGCCCCGGCCCCGCCTTGGGTAAACCACACCGCGAGCATCGCCCCCAGGATCCCCACCATCGCCCCTGCCGTATCCGCGGCGCGGTGGAACCCGAACGCGAACCCACGGCGGCCCGCATCCACCGAGTCCGCCACCAGGGCGTCCCGGGGCGCGGTGCGGATCCCCTTGCCCACCCGGTCCGCCCACCGGGCCCCGGCCACCGCCGCCCACGATGAGGCGAAGTACAGGACGGGTTTGGACAGGGCGGAGATGCCATACCCGGCCACCGCCAGCCACTTCCGCCGCCGCAGCCGGTCCGAGAGCCGCCCTGACCCCACCCGCAGAAGCGAGGCGGTGGACTCGGCCACCCCTTCGATGACCCCGATCAAGGTGGTCCTCACGCCAAGCACGCCCGCGAGGAACAGCGGAAGCACGTTGAGCACCATCTCCGAGGACACGTCCATGAGGAAGCTGGTGATGCTCACCGCCCAGAGGTTGCGCGGAAGTCCCTTAAGCTGAGCCTTGCTCACCATCGTCCCTCCTCCCATGGTACGACAAGGAAGACCCGAGTATACCAACGCCCGCAAGGATTCAGTTGTTCCCTGGTTTCGCCGCCGCTATCATGAAAACGAAAGGGGGATCAATGGACAACCAAGAGGACATCCTCAAGGGCGCCATCCTCCTCGAGCGGCGGGGGAAGGCGTTCTACGAGGGGGCCGTCCAGGCCACCCCGAACGAGGCGGTGCGCGAGGTGTTCACCATCCTGGCCGGGGAAGAGGGGCGGCACATCGAGGTCCTGTCCAAGCTGTACGCGGACCTCGTGCGGACGGGGCGGTTCGCCCCGGCGGCGCCCGCCGACGGGCCGGCGGACATCGCCGGGTCCGTGCTCAACGACGCGGTGCGGAACGAGATCTCGGCCGCCGGCTACGAGGCGGCAGCGATCTACGCGGGGATGGCGCTCGAGGAACGGTCGGTGGCCTTCTACACCGAGCAGGCGAACAGGGCGACCGGAGAGGCACAGAAGCTGTACCGGTGGCTGGCGGATTGGGAACGGGCACATCTCGACCTCCTGGCCGCCCTGGACGAGGACCTCCGCCGACGCGTCTGGCACGATCGCCGGTTCTGGCCAGTGCTGTAGCTTCGCGTCACCCGATCCAGATCGGGTCGGGATCGATCTTGGCCCAGGCCGGGGGAACGGGCAGGACACGGCGCACGGCCGCGGCCACGTCCTCCCGACCCCGCACCAAGATCTGCACCCGCAGCATCGCCCGTCGGGGAAACAGCGGGGCCGGCCCCAACGCCTCCACCCCCTGCTCGGTCAGGTCCCCGATCAGCGCCGCGGCCTTCTTCTCCGCCCGGGGGCCCTCCACGAGGATCCGCACCAGGCGCACAAATGGGGGGTAGGAGAGCATCTTGCGGTACCGAATTTCTTCCTCATAGAAAGCGGGATAATCGGTGTTAAGCGCGTGCCGTATGGCATAGTAATCCGGCTGATCGGACTGGACGATCACCTCACCCGGCCGCTCCCCTCGCCCGGCCCGCCCGATCGCCGAGGCGATGAGCTGGTAGGTACGCTCCCCGGCCCGGAAATCGGGCACCGACAAGAGCTGGTCGGCGTTGACCACCCCGACCAGGGTGATGTTCGGGAAGTCCAGGCCCTTGCCGACCATTTGGGTGCCCACCAGGATCTGGAGCTCCCCGCAGGCGAGGGCGGACAGGATCTGGTCTCGCTGCGCGGCCGTCTCCGTGTCCAGCCGGGCCACGGCCGCGTGGGGGAACAGGGCCCGGGCCTCGTGTTCCACCCGCTCCGTGCCCACGCCGAACAGGCGGAACCGGGTCCCCCCGCACCGGGAGCACGCCGGTTCCGGGACGGACCGACCGCAGACATGGCAACGGAACGTGCGCTCGGCGAGGTGGAACACGAGCGGGATCGCGCACACCGGGCAGCGGAGGATGTCCTGGCACCGGCGGCAGGCGGCGCCGGTGAAAAAGCCCATTCGGTTGATGAAGAGGAGGATCTGCCCCCGTTCCGCGAGGTGTCGGGCCATCGCATCGTGGAGCTCTGGCCCGATCACGGCCTCGCCGCGGGGCACAACCCGGACTTGGGGTGGGTTCCCGGCCACCCGCTCCCGGAGCGCAAGCAGCTTGATCTCGCCCCGTTCGGCGCGGAAGTAGGTGTCCACCGCCGGGGCGGCCGCGCCCAACACCACCGCCGCCCCGGTGGCCGCGGCCCGGCGCTCGGCCACGGTACGGGCGTGGTAGTAGGGGGCCATGTCCGCTTGCTTGTATGCCGGTTCGCCCTCCTCGTCGAGGACGACCAACCCAAGGTCCGCCATCGGGAGGAACACCGCCGACCGGCTGCCCACCGCACACGAGAGCCTCCCGGCCTGAGCTTCGTCCCAGACCCGCCACCGCTCCCCGGGAGGGAGCTCGCCGAAGTACAGGGCGGGCGGCTGCCCCAGGGCGAGCCGCGTCCGGGCCGCGAGCTGCGGCAGGAGGGAGATCTCCGGCTCCAGCAGGATCGCGCCCTGCCCCCGCTCCACCGTGGCCCGGGCCGCCCTCAGGTAGACCTCGGTCTTCCCGGCCCCGGCCGGCCCGAACAGGAGGAACCGCTGGCCCTCGCCGCGGGCGGCGACGATGGCCGCCACCGCCTCCTCCTGCTCGGGGGTGAGCGCAACCTCCTTGGGCGTCTCCCGGAAGAGGAACGAGAACGGCAGGGACTCGGTACGCAGGAGGCCCTTGCCCACCAGGGCCGGCACCGCCCGGGCCGCCCCGGGGATCTCCCGGAGCTCGGCAGGGGTGGTGGCCCCCGCCAGGACCGCGGCCAGCGTCCGGGCCTGACCGGGCGCCCGCTTGCTCAGCTCCTGGACGGCGGCCTCGGCCACCTCCGCAGGCACGGCCAACGCCACCCGCCTCGCCCGCGATCGGCTGGGCGAGGGGACGAGGCGGGCGAGCACCAGGCCGAGGGACACGACCGACTCATCGGCGACGGCCTGGAGCAATGGGATCGCCCCAGGGGGGAGGACAGGGCCCGCGCACCGCTCGATGGGGAGGAGCCTTCCGGCGAAGGTGGTCGTCTCCACGAGCGCCACCACGATCCCCCACAGGCGCCGCCGGCCGAACGGCACCTGCACCCGGTGGCCAACCTCCACCGCCATCCCTGACCGCACCAGGTAATCGAACGGGGCGGTCCGGGGGATGGGCAGGGCCACCCGGGCGATCACGCCGTCCCCTCCCGGCGCCGGAGGTACGCCACCGCCCCGCGCACGGACATCGCCAGGTCCTCCCGGGCGTGGTCGTCCGCGGGCCATCCTTCCCCCACGAGCGCGGCCAGCACCGCCCGGATGAGCGCAGCCTCGTCCGGGTGGGCCGGGAGCAGCCGGGCCACCCGCTCCACCCATGCTGGGAGGAGGTGGGCATACCGAGCGAGCAAATCAGGAGAGGCGGATCCGAAGTGGGTGTAGAGGAGGGCCTTGGGTTGGAGATCGGCAAGGCGGTTCAGGGTGGCCAGGGAGGCGTCGAGGTCGAAGCTGGGAGGGACGGTGGCCGGGAAGAGGTGCCCTGCCAAGTACAGCCCGGCCGCGTCGCCGGTGAACAGGAGTCTGTTCTGTTCCTCAAAAAAGCACAGGTGATGGGGGGCATGGCCCGGGGCATCCACCGCCCGGATCACGAACCGCCCGAGGTCGAACCGCTCCCCATCCGCGGCGATCGCAACGCGGTCTTCCGGTACGGGGACGGCGGTGCCGTACAGAGAGAACCAGTCCCCGGTGGCCGCAGCGGCCGAGGCCACGAGACGGCTGGGGTCCACGAGGTGCTTGGCCCCACGCTCGTGGGCAACGACCGTGGCGTTGGGGAGGTGGGGAAGGAGCGCCCCGGCCCCGCCGGCGTGGTCGAGGTGGACGTGGGTCACGAAGATCCAGGCCACGGCGCTTCGCGGGATCCCGAGCGCGTCCAAGCTGGCCAGGATCCGGTCTCGGGCCAAGGACGTCCCGGACTCCACCAACGCCGCCCGGCCCCCGCCGAGCACGTACACCGCGCCCTGGCCCGGCCGTCCAAACTGGTTCACATCCACCAGCCAGACCCGCGGTGCCACCTCGGTCAATCCCGGCACTCGCTCCCCCTCACAAGAACCAACCCGACCTGATGCCGATCCAAAGGGCGAGACTGGCGATGGCACAGGTGAAGATGGCCACAGGCACGCCCACCCTAGCCCAGGCGCGGAAGCTGAGGGGCCCCTTGGTCCGGGACGCCACGGTGATCACCACCATGTTCGATGCCGAGCCGAGCGGAGTGCCGTTGGCGCCAAGGCCGATGCCCAGCGCCAGGGCCCACCAGAGCGGGGTTTGCGGGATGCCCAATCCCTCCAGCCCGCGCACGAGGGAGATCAGCGTCACCGTGACCGGGATCGCGCTCATCGTCCAACTGAGCAGGGCCCCCACCCAAAGGAGGAGCAGCGCGAGCGCGATCAGGTTGCCCCCGGCCAGGCCGACCAGCCCCCGGGCCACAACCGGCAGGGCCCCGCTGCGCTCGAGCCCCCCCATGATCACGAACAGCCCCATCAGGAAGATGAGTAGGTCCCACTCCACACCTTTTAGGAAATCCTCCATCTTCGGGCGGAGGACCAGCGCCGCGATCGCCGCGCCGATGAGGGCGATCATCCCCGGGGTGATGCCGAGCACTTGGTGCACCAAGAACAACAGGAACACGAGGGCAACCACGATCACGAGCTTGCGCATCGTGCGCCGGTCGATCAGCGCCTTGCGCGCGTCCATCGCGGCCAGGGCCTCCACGTTCTGCGGCCCCCTCCTGAGCTTGCCCCGTAGCTGCAGGATGGCCACCCCGAGCAGCGCGACCAGGGCGACCAACGCCACCGGAGCGGTGTGGCTGAGGAAGTCGTTGAACGAGAAGGCGGCGGCTGAGCCGATGAGGATGTTCGGGGGATCGCCCACGAGCGTGGCCGTCCCCCCGATGTTGGCGGCAAGGGCTTCGATCAGGATGAACGGGGCGGCGGGAAAGGCGAGGATCTCGGCCACGGAGAAGGTCACCGGGGCCACGGTGAGCATGGTGGTGACGTTGTCGAGCAACATGGATGTCCCCGCGGTGAGCACGCTGAGGGAAACGAGCAGTACCCACGGGTTCCCCCGAGCCTGTTTCGTGACCCAGATCGCCACGTACTGGAAGAACCCGGTCGCCCGGAGCAGTCCCACGATGGCCATCATCCCAAACAGGAGCCACAGCGTATCGAAGTCGATTTGGGCGATGAGCGTCTTCTCGGTGTAGAAGCCGAACGCGATCCCGGCGAGCGCCATTGCCACGCCCCCGATCAGGGCGGCCAGCGCGTGGTGGACGCGCCCGGTGAAGATGGCGACATAGGTGAGGATGAAGATAGCGGTAGCTACCGCAATCCCTGCCAGCTCCAACGCCGATCAAGCCTCCTTGGGGGGCTGCGAATGCCGACCGGCGAGGAACGCCTCTGCCCGCCGTAGGGCCTCCCGCTGTTCGGCGTGGGTGAGCTGCTCGAGCGCGGCTGGGTACGGCAACCACCGCATCGCTTCGACCTCCCCAAGCGACGGTGCCCCTGGTTCCTCCGCCGCGGCCAGGAACAGGATGACCTCCTTGTCCACCGGTCGGCCCTCGCGGTCGAACCGGTAAGCGATGCGCTCGCGGAACCCCGAGACCGGACGGAGACGGGTGATGCTCACCTCTTCCGCCACCTCACGTAGGGCGGTGGCCATCAAATCCTCCCCTTCCTCCACGTGCCCCTTGGGGAATCCCCAATGCCCTCCGCCCCGGTTCTTGATGATCAGGTATTCCCGACGGTCCGCGCCTTCCCGGAACAGGATCAGCCCTGCCGCCCGTTCTTCGGCCACGGCCTTATAGGATCTCCAGTTCGCGGTCGCTGTGGTCGTACGCCTTGACCGACAGGCCCAGGCACCGCAGTTCCTGCCACAGGACCCGGAACGACTCGGGGATGCCGGGCTTGGGGAACTCCTCCCCACGACGGAGGATGGCCTTGTACATCTGCACCCGGCCCTTCACGTCGTCCGACTTCAACGTGAGCATCTCCTGGAGGAGGGCCGCCGCCCCGTACGCCTCCAGGGCCCACACCTCCATCTCCCCCAGACGCTGGCCGCCGAACTGGGCCTTGCCCCCCAGGGGTTGCTGGGTGATCAGGGCGTACGGGCCGGTGGACCGGGCGTGGATCTTGTCGGCCGCGATGTGCTCGAGCTTGAGGAGGTACAGGACCCCCACCGTCACCGGCGACTTGAATGGCTCCCCAGTCCGGCCATCCCGCAGGACGACCTTGCCGTCCCTACGCGACCCGTCAGCGAGGCCGTGCTCCACCAGCGCCGCGGTCAGTTCCTGGAGGATCTCCTCTTCCTTGGCCCCGTCGAACACCGGCGACGCCGCCTTCTCCCCCCGCAGCACCGCCAGCCACCCCAGGTTCGTCTCGAAGATCTGGCCCAGGTTCATGCGGGACGGGACGCTGAGCGGGTTCAACACCACATCGAGCGGCGTGCCGTCCGGCAGGAACGGCATGTCCTCCTTGGGGAGGATCGCGGCGATGACCCCTTTGTTGCCGTGTCGGCCGGCGAGCTTGTCCCCCACCGCGATGCGCCGGCGCTGGGCCACGTACACCTTGACCAGTTCGTTGACCCCAGCCTCAAGCTCGTCCCCGGCGGCGCGGGACATCCGTTTCACCCGGATCACCGTGGCCGTGCCGGAGATGGGGGGCATCTTGAGCGACGTGTTGCGGAAGTTGCGCATCCGCTCCCCGAAGATGGACCGGAAGATCCTCTCCTCCGGCGTCGGCTCGGCCTCGCCGCGGGGGGTGATCTTGCCCACCAGCACGTCCCCGGTACGGACCTCGGTGCCCACGCGCACGATGCCGTGCTCGTCCAGGTTGCGCAGGCTCTCTCGCGAGAGGTTGGGGATATCGGCGGTGATCTCCTCCGGGCCGAGCTTCGTCTCCTCGGCCCGCACCTGAAACTCCTGGATGTGGATGCTGTCGAGCACGTGCTCCCGGACCAGCCGATCGGAGATGACGATCGCGTCCTCGTAGTTGTAGCCCTCGAACGGGAGGAAGCCCACGAGGAGGTTGGTGCCCAGGGCCAGCTCCCCGTTCTCCGTGGACTGGGAGTCGGCCAGGATGTCCCCGCGCCGGACCTTCGCCCCACGCTTGACCGCTGGGCGCTGGTGCAGCAACGTGTCCTGGTTGGAGCGCTCGAAGTTGAGCAGGCGATAGGTGCGGGTGCCGCTCCGGGAGCGGACCACGATCCGCCGAGCGTCCACGTACTCCACCGTCCCGTCTTCCTCGGCCAGCGCCACCGCCCCGGAGTCTCGGGCCGCCTTGGCCTCCATGCCCGTGCCCACCACCGGCGCTTGGGGCCGCACGATGGGCACCGCCTGGCGCTGCATGTTCGCCCCCATCAGGGCCCGGTTGGCGTCGTCGCGCTCGAGGAACGGGATCAGGGACGCGGACACGCCGACGATGACGTTCGGGGAGACCTCGAGGAAGTCCACCTCGTTCGGGGGCACGAACCGGATCTCCTCACGACCGGTACGGATCAGCACCCGCTCCTCGAGGATACGCCCCTCCTTGTCCACCCGGACGGTGGCCGTGGCGATCCGGTATCGCGGTTCCTCGTCGGCCATCAGGTACCGGATCTCCCCGGTGACCTGGCCGTTCTTCACCACCACGTACGGGGCCTCGAGGAATCCGTACTCGTTCACCCGAGAGTAGATGGCGAGCGACGTGATAAGCCCGATGTTCTGGCCCTCCGGGGTCTCGATGGGGCAAATCCGGGCGTAGTGGGAGGCGTTGACGTCGCGGATCTCGATCTTCGCCCGGCGGGCGGTGAGCCCGCCCAGCGCGGACAGACGCCGCTTGTGGGTCAGTTCCGAAAGGGGGTTCGTCTGCTCGAGGAATTGGGACAAGCGCCCGGTGTAGAACAGGAAGTTGATCGACGCCTGGATGGTGCGGGCGGAGACGATGCGCCGGATGGCGTCGCGGTCTTCGGGGTCGTAGTGGGACAGCTTGTCCTGGGCGATGCGGCTCATCCGCACCAGGCCCTCGCGGAGGGCCATTTGGGCCTGCTCGCCGGGGAGGCGCACCCGCTTGTTGGCGAGGTGGTCGGTTTCGTCGATCAGGGTTGGGTTATGGGGGGCCTTGAGCAGCGTATCGAGCGCGCAAAACACGTCGTCCGGGGTGAGGCACGTCTCCTCCCGGGACAGCCCGAGCTTGCGGTTGAGCTTGAACCGGCCCACCGCGGTGAGGTGGTACGTGTCCGGGTTGAGGTACAGGTTCTGAAGGTACTCGAACGCCTGGCCGGACGTGACCCGGTCGCCGGAGCGGAACCGGAGGTAGATGTACCGGGCCGCTTCCTCCTGGGTGGACGTCTTGTCCTCGGCCAGGGCCTTGGCGATGCCCGGGTGCACCAAGCGCACCGTGGGCCGGCCAAGGCGGGCCAGGGCGGAGATGCGATCCCCCGTCAGCTCCTCGCCAATCCCCCACTGCGCGTCTCCCACAGCCAGTGGCTCCCCGAGGAGGGCCCCCCTCCACCGCGCCGGATGCTCGGTGAGCTCCTCCGTGGGCACGTCCACCGTGTACCGGGTGAGCATGTCCTGGGTCTCCATGCCCAGGGCCCGGAGGAGGGTGGTGATGGGGACCTTCCCCCGCCGGTCCAGGTTGGCCCGCAGCGTCCACCGACGCACGTCGAGGTCGATCTCCAACCACGCCCCGAGCTCGGGCAGGAAATGGGCCCGATAGAGGTGGGGCTCCTCCTGGGTGATGTACACCCCTGGAGAGCGAACGAGCTCGTTCACGAGCACGTTCTCCGTGCCGTTGATGATGAACGTCCCCCGCGGGGTCATGAGCGGGATCTCCGCGAGGTACAGTTCCGCCTCCTGGCGAAGACGGCCGTCCTCCCACAGGCGCCCGGTGACCTTGAGCGGGGCGGCGTAGGTCAGGTCCTTGTCCCGGCACTCCCACTCGTCATGCCGCGGCTCCCCAAGGTAGGGCTCGAGGAGCTCCAAGTACAGTCCCTCCCGCCCCGGCGAGCGGATGGGGCTGACCTCGGCGAACACCACGGGGATCCCCTGGGAGAGGAAGCGCTCGTAGGATGCGCGTTCGTCTGCGATCAGGTCAGGGGGATCCAGCCATTGGCGAGCCCGCCCGTACCAGTGTCGTTTGGTCATGAGAGGAACGGCCACCCCGTGGGCGGCCCCTCACCTCCCTGCTCTCTGGCCCTAGCGCAGCTCGACCTCGGCCCCGGCGGCCTCGAGCTTCTTCTTGATATCCTCGGCTTCCTCCGGGCTGGCCCCGGCCTTGACCACCGCCGGGAGCTTGTCCACGAGGTCCTTGCACTCCTTGAGGCCTTTGCCGGTGATGTCCTTGACGACCTTGATGAGCTGGATCTTCTGCTGACCGGCGTGGGTAAGGACCACGTCCACCGTGGACTTCGCCTCCGCCTTGGCCGGGGCCTCCGCGGCCACCGCCACCGCCATCGGGGCCACGGCCTGGGCGGACACCCCGAACCGTTCCTCGATCGCCGCCACCAGCTCGGCCAGGTCCTTGACCGTCATCGCCTCGATCGCCTGCAGGAACTCCTCTTTCGTCATCGTTCACCCCTTCGCTTTCTGCTTTTGCGCCTCAGCCAGCGCCACCGCCAGCTTCCGTATGATCCCGGACAGCGCCACCGCCAACCCCCGCATCGGCCCGGCGAGGGCCCCAGCGAGCCGCGCCAGCAGCTCCTCCCGCGAGGGAAGGTTCACATACCAATCGACCTCGGCAGGGGCCACCGGCTGGCCGTCGAACACGCCAGCCTTTACCTGGAACTGGGGGAACCGCCGGGCGCACTCCCGGGCCACCCGGAACGGCGTGGCGGGATCGCCTTCCCCTAGCACCAGGGCGTTGGGCCCGCGCAGGAAATCGGCGAGGTACCCGAACCCCGCCTCCTCGGCCGCCCGCTTGGCCAGGGTGTTCTTCACCACCCGGAACTCTACCCCCTGCCTGCGCACGAACCGGCGCAGCTCGGTGATGTCCGGGGCGGGAAGCCCCCGATAGTCCACGAGGACCACGGCGCGGGCCCGGGATAGCCGCTCCCTAAGCTCTTCTACTTCGGCGACCTTTTCCGGTCTCGGCATGACCCCCCCTCACAGCGCCTGGGCGGCCGCGATGAGCTCGCCCTCGTCCACACGGATCCCAGGGCCCATGGTGGAGCACACGCTCACCCGCTGGATATACCGTCCCCGCACCCCTTCCGGTTTCCGCTCCTGAATGGCCCGGGTCAGTGCCACGAGGTTGGCGTAGAGCTGATCCACCTCGAACGTGACCTTGCCGAACACGGCGTGGACGATGCCGTAGCGGTCGGCGCGGAACTCGATCATCCCTGCCTTGAGCTCCCGTACGGTCGGCCCCACGTCCCTCGTCACCGTGCCCGTCTTGGGGGAGGGCATGAGGCCACGGGGGCCCAGGATCTTCCCGAGCTTGCCCACCACCGGCATCATGTCCGGGGTCGCCACCACCCGCTCGAACTCCAGCCACCCTTCCTTCTGGATCTTCTCCGCCAGGTCCTCCCCCCCCGCGTAGTCCGCCCCCGCCTCCTCCGCCTCGCGGATCTTCTCCCCCCGGGCGAACACGAGCACCCGCACCGCTTTGCCCGTGCCGTGGGGGAGGGCGCAGGTGCCGCGCACCATGTGCTGGGACGGGTTGATCCCCAGGCTGAACGCGGCCTCCGCCGTCTCCGGGAACTTGGCGGTGGCCACCCGCTTCATCAGCTCCAGCCCCTCCCGGACCGGGTACACGCGTTCCTGCTCGATCAGCGCGACCTGCTCCCGATAGCGGCGACTGCGCTTCATTGGACCACCTCGATCCCCATGTTCTCCGCGGTTCCGACGACGGTCCGGACGGCCGCTTCCAGGTCCTCGGTATTGAGGTCAGCGAGCTTCCGCTCGGCGATCCGGCGGACCTGTTCCATGGTCACCTTGCCCACCTTGGCCCGCCGGGGGGTCGGCGATCCCTTGTCGATCCCGGCCGCCTTCTTCAAGAGCACCGCCACCGGGGGCTGCTTGAGGACGAAGTCGAACGACCGGTCCTGGTACACGGTGATCTCCACCGGGATGATGAGGCCCGGTTCTTCCCCTTTGGTCGCCTCGTTGAACCGCTTGCAGAAGTCCATGATGTTGACCTTGTGTTCGCCCAGGGCCGGGCCCACCGGGGGAGCCGGATTGGCCTGGCCGGCCGGTATCTGCAGCTTGATCTTGGCCACTACGTTCTTCGCCACCGCCTTCTCCTCACACCTTCTCGATGCCGTCGAACCCGATCCGGACCGGTGTCTCCCGGCCGAAGATCTTCACCATCACCACCGCCTCTTCGGCCTCCTTGTCGATCTCCCGCAACTCGCCGGTGAAGTCGGCGAACGGGCCCTCCACGATCTGGACCACCTCGCCGACCTCGAACTCCACCTCCACCTTGGGCGCCTTGACCCCGGTCGCCGGCACCTCCGCCAGCCCTGCCTTGCGCTGGACAAGGAGGATCTCCGGCCCCTCGATGGGCACCGGCCGGCTACGGCTCCCCACGAACCGGGCCGACCGCTCCAGGCCCTGGATAAGCTCGTACATCTGCTCCTCATCCAGGCCCATCTTGGTGAACACGTACCCCGGGATGAGGCGCCGCTTCTCGATGCGCTGGACGGTGACCACCCGCTTGTCCTTGTACTCCTTGACCTTGACCAGGCCCGAGGCGCGGGCGTAGATCTTGTGTTCGCGTTCCAGTTCCGCCCCGTTCGGCAACCTCTGCCCGGGGCGGATCCGGGGGTGGAGATAAGCCTCGGGGATGATGCGCGTCTCCTCCTCCCCGTTCTCGTAGCGCAGGGTGAACCGCCGCACCCGCTCGCGGGCCGCCACCTGGCCCCGCACATCCACACGGTAGTGCTCATCAGCGTCAGGGGTCAGAGGGAGGCCCGGCCGGACCCGCTCCCCGACCCGGATGTCCCGGCGTAGGCCCTTCTCCTGGGGGAGGATGTACTCCACGTCGCTATGGGTTTGCGTCTCCACGACCACCCGCCACAGGGGCTCGACGGCCACCACCTCGGCGGCTCGGGCCAGGTGTTTCGGGGCGCGGCGGGCGATGAGGTCCCCGCGCTGGATACGGGCGTTGGTAGCCACCATGAGGTCGTAGTCGTAGGGGATCCGGTATTCGCTGGCTCGACCGCGTCCGGAGCGGGAAGTGATCACCTCCTCCACCGGGACGAAGAAGTACTCCACGCCACCGGTGCGGATGGGTTCAAAAAAACCCTCCCAGCCGAGCTTGCGCACCCGCTCCTCCAGCTGGCGCTTCACGCGCAGCTCGGAGCCGGCATAGGTCTGGATAGCGAACCACCTCTTCCGTTGCATAGCGAAACCTTCTGCCTATCTCTTGAGGAGGAGACGCAGGATCTGCTGGAAGATGGCGTCCACCGCCCCGAGGTAGATGGCGAGCGCGACCACCAAGAGCAGGATGAGCACGGTCAAGCTGATCACTTCCCGCCGGGCCGGCCAGCTCACGCGTTGGACCTCCCCTCGCACGGACGCCATGTACTTACGGATCCTCTGGGTCACGGTCATCTAATTCCTCCTGGCAGGCCCGGGAGGACTCGAACCCCCAGCCTGCGGATTTGGAGTCCGCCGCTCTGCCACTTGAGCTACGGGCCTACACCCCACGAAACCTTCGATTATGTGAGGCCCCCTTAATTCCCAACAGCGCGCCGCGCCTGGGGCGTCATACCTCCTTGTGGGCCGTGTGTTTGCGGCACCACCGGCAGTACTTGTTGAGGGCCAGCTTCTGGCGCGTGTTGTTGCGGTTCCGGCGGGTATGGTAGTTCCGCCGGCCACAATCGGAACAGGCAAGGGTAACGAGGATCGTGTTCTCTTTCTTGGCCATGTCACTTAAGGATCTTCGTCACCACCCCGGCCCCCACGGTCCGGCCGCCCTCACGGACCGCGAACCTGAGGCCCTCCTCCATGGCGATGTGCTTGAGAAGCCGGCACTTGAGCTTGTCCACGTTGTCGCCGGGCATGACCATCTCCACGCCCTGGGGAAGCTCGATCTCCCCGGTGACGTCGGTGGTCCGGAAGTAGAACTGGGGCTTGTAGCCGTTGAAGAACGGGGTATGGCGGCCACCTTCCTCCTTGGAGAGCACATACACCTGGGCCAGGAACTCGGTGTGCGGGGTGATCGAGCCCGGCGCGGACAACACCTGGCCTCGCTCCACCTCGTCCTTCTCGATGCCGCGCAGGAGGACGCCCACGTTGTCCCCGGCGATGGCCTCGTCCAGGATCTTGTTGAACATCTCGAGGCTGGTGGCAATGGTCTTGCGGACCTCGTCCGTGAGCCCAACGATCTCCACCTCTTCCCCCGGCCGCAGCCGCCCGCGCTCGACACGGCCGGTGACCACCGTGCCCCGGCCCTTGATGGAGAAGATGTCCTCGATCGGCATGAGGAACGGTTTGTCTTCCTCGCGCTTGGGCAGCGGGATGTAGCTGTCCACCGCCGCCACGAGATCGAGGATGGGCTTGATCGCCGGGTCATCCACGGACGAGGCCTGGAGGGCCTTGAGGGCCGAGCCGCGGATCACCGGGATCTCATCGCCCGGGAACTCGTACGCGCTGAGGAGCTCGCGCACCTCCATCTCCACCAGGTCCACGAGTTCTGGGTCGTCCACCATGTCCACCTTGTTCAGGAACACCACGATCGCCGGCACGTTCACTTGACGAGCCAAAAGCACGTGCTCCCGCGTCTGGGGCATCGGCCCGTCGGCGGCGGACACGACGAGGATCGCCCCGTCCATCTGGGCGGCGCCGGTGATCATGTTCTTGATGTAGTCGGCATGCCCAGGGCAGTCGATGTGGGCGTAGTGACGGTTCTCCGTCTCGTACTCGACGTGGGCGACGTTGACGGTGAGGATCTTCGTCTCGTCCCGTCGGAAAAGCTTGGCGTCGGCCTTGGCGACCTCGTCGTAGGACCGCTCCTTGGCCAGGCCCCGCATCGCGAGGACCTTGGTGATCGCCGCGGTCAGCGTCGTCTTGCCGTGGTCGATGTGACCGATGGTTCCGACGTTGAGGTGCGGTTTCGTCCGGACAAACTGTTCCTTTGCCATCCTTCAACCTCCTGCCTTTCCCCTATGCGCCAGTGATACGATGTCCGGGACTTAATAAAAAGCCCCTTTCACCTGGAGCCCGCGGTCGGAATCGAACCGACGACCTTCCCATTACCAGCGGGATGCTCTACCGACTGAGCTACACGGGCTCAACGGCAAAGTCTACCCTATTGCGCCCAGTGGGCGCAAGTGGTGGAGGGGGAGGGATTCGAACCCCCGAAGGCCTGAGGCCGCCGGGTTTACAGCCCGGTGCGTTTGGCCACTTCGCTACCCCTCCTCATTTACCCCGCAAAGCCTTCGGCTTTGTGGGGACCCCACCAATTTCTGGGGTCCCCAAGGGACCTGTTGATCCCTTGGGGTACGACTTGAGCCAGTGGCCCGAATCGAACGGGCAACCTTCCGCTTACAAGGCGGATGCTCTGCCAATTGAGCTACACTGGCGGCGCTAGACTGCCATTCTAGCGGCCTATTCCCGCGCCGTCAAGGCGAGGGCATAGATCCAAACCTGGCGCCGCCGCGGACCGTCGAACTCGCAGAAATACACGCCCTGCCACGTGCCCAGGGCCAGCTTCCCTTCCTCCACCGGCAACACCAGGGACGGCCCGAGGAGGGCCGCCCGCACGTGGGCCGGGGAGTTGCCTTCGGCGTGACGAAACGGGACGCCCGGCACGAGCTTGGCTAGCGCCGCCCCTACGTCCGCCCGCACGTCCGGATCGGCAGCCTCGTTCACGGTGAGGGCGGCGGTCGTGTGGGGACAGAACAGGAGCACGGCCCCGCCCTGCAGGCCCATCGTCTCCACGGCTTCCTGAACCCGACTCGTGATGTCCAGGATCTCCTCGTGGGCCCCCGTTTGCACGGGCACCTTGACCCAGTCGAAGATCACGCTCATCCCAACGCTTCCTTGAGCTCCCCCATCAGGCGGTCGCGGTCCTCCACCCCCTGCACGTGGAGGATCACCTCGCCCTCGCTCCCCCGGATCACCGCCACCAGCGGGAGCCCCTTGGCGCCCAGGACGGCGAGGGCCCGGTACACTTCGGCCGGCTGGGAAGGGCGGATGTGGATGCGCGTCCCCTCCTCCCCGAACCCGGTCATCTGGGCCAGCCCCCGCAGGAGCCCGCCCCGGGTGAGCACGCCCACCAGGCGTCCTCCCTCCCCCACCACCGGCAAGAGCAGGTAGCGCTCGGCAAGGAACACCACCGCCCGCTCCAGGGGATCGTCGGGGGTCAGGGTCACCGTAGGGGCGGTGGCCAGCTTCCCGGCGGGCAGGGCGGGGTTGGGGGCAGTGCCCAACGCCTTGCGGGTGAGGAACCCCACCAGCCGGCCATCTCCATCCACCACCAGGAGAATGGCCAGCCCCTCCGCCTCGGCGAGCCTCTGGGCCTCGCTCACCGGGGCGTCCGCCCGCACCGCGGGCGGATTACGGTGCATCCACTCCTTAACCTTCATCGGCCTTGGCCTTCAGCTGGGCCAGGATCCGCTCTTGGAGCTGAGCGGGCACGTAGTCATAGCGCAAGAACTCCATCTGGAACGTGGCCCGGCCCTGGGTGAGGGACTTCAGGTCCAGGGCGTAGGACAGGGTTTCCGCCATCGGGATCTCTGCCCGGATCACGGTGCGCCCGGCCGCGGATTCCATCCCCAGGATCCGCCCCCGGCGCGAGGTGAGGTCGGAGATGATGTCCCCGGTGAACGCGTCAGGGGTGGTCACGGCGAGGAGCATCACCGGCTCCAGCAAGGCCGGCTCCGCTTTCTCCACCGCCAGCTTGAACGCGGTCCGGGCGGCGATCTTGAAGGAGAGCTCGGAGGAGTCCACCTCGTGGTACATGCCGTAGAACACAGCGGCCTTCACGTCCACCACCGGGAATCCAGCGAGCACGCCCTCCTCCATCGCCTCCCGCACCCCCTTCTCCACCCCGGGGATGAACTGCTGGGGGATAACCCCGCCCTTGGTCTCGTCCGCAAACTCGAACCCGCTCCCGCGGGGCAGGGGCTCGATGCGGAGGTGGACCTCCCCGAACTGGCCGTGTCCGCCGGTCTGCTTCTTGTGCCGGTATTGGGCGGTGGACGTCTTGCGGATCGTCTCCCGGTACGGGATCTTGGGGACCCGGAACTGCACCTCCACCCCGTACCGGGTGCGCAGGCGCTCCGCGAGCACGTCGAGCTGCACGTCGCCCATCCCCGACACAAGGGCCTCCTTGGTCACCGGGTCCCGTTGGTAGCTCAGCGTGGCCTTGATCGCCACCAAGTCCCGCAGGACCATGCTCATCTTCTCCTCGTCCGCTTGGGACTTGGGGGCCACGGCCCGGGTGAACACGGGCTTGGGGAACGGGATCGGGGGCTCCAGTTCCCCGTCCGGAGCCGCGGAGAGCGTGGCCCCCAGGGTCAGGCCCTCCAGCTTGCCGAGCGCCACGATGTCCCCGGCCCCGGCCTGGCCGGTCTTCTCCAGCTTCGTCCCGCTGAACCCGTACACATCGCGGACCTGAAGTTTATCCTTGGTGGCGAGGTTGAACAGGGTGTCCCCCTCGCGCACCGCCCCGGCGAGGACCTTGGCGTAGCCCAGTCGGCCGAGGTAGGGGTCGATGGCCAGGGAGAACACGCGCAGGCGGGCAGCGGCCCCGTCCGTGTTCTCCGGGACCAAGGTGAGCACCGTGTCCACCAGCTCCTTCACCCCCTGGCCGGTCTGAACCGAACCCCACAGCACGGGGATGAGGCGACCTTGCCCCACCCCAGCCCGCATGGCGGAAAGCGCCTCGTCGCGGGACAGCGGCTCGTCGGCCAGGACCTTCTCCAGCAAAGCATCGTCGAAGGTCGCGATCTCCTCGATGAGCTCGGTGCGGAGCGAACCGGCCTGGTCGGCGAGATCCGGCACGCCTCCCTTGCCGGAGAACGCGGTCGGCTGGCCGGTGAGGAGGTCGACGAGCCCCAGGAACTTGTCCCCATCCCGAATCGGGAGCTGGAGGGCGCAGAACTTCCCGTCCAGGTTGTGCCGCAGCTCGTCCAGCACCTTCTTCGGATCGACGTGGGGCTTATCGAGCATGTTCACGAACACCACCGCCGGCCGGTTCATGCGCTGGCGGATCGCCCACGCCTGCTCGGTCACCACCTCCACCGGTTTCTCCGCGTTCACCACCACCACCGCGAGGTCGGCGGCATCCAACCCCTTGTAGATCTCCTCCACGAACTCCCCCAAGCCGGGGGAGACGATGAGGTTGAGCTTCTTGTCTTTCCAGGTACAGGAGCCGACGGAGAGGTCGATGGAGAGACCGCGGTTCTTCTCCTCCGGTGTGCGGTCGAACGCGACCTCGCCTTGCACCCCGGCAGTGCGGACAATGGCCTCCGCAAGCGCGGTCTTCCCAGAGCCGGAGTGACCGACGAAACATACGCTGTAGGCCTGCCTCATCCAGATCACCTCAAAGGTTGCTTGAAAACGCGACGGCAGTATATCCTAGAGGGAGAAGGGCGACAAAGGAGGGCCGATGTGGTTCCGTCGCGGTCGGGCGGTGGAAGTCCGGGGACTGATAGCGGAGCACCTGAACCTGGTGGAGGAGGCGGTGGCGTCGATGGCCCGCGGGGTCTGCGCCTACCTGGATGGCCGGCCATGGGAGGAGGTGGAAGAACTGGCGGTGGAGACCCACCGCCGGGAGGCCCGGGCCGATGACGTGCGGCGGGAGACGGAGCTCGTCCTGGTGCGCGGAGCGCTCCTCGCCGGCACGCGCAAGAACCTCCTGGACATCGTGGAAGGGGTGGACCGACTGGCCAACGCCGCGGAGGCAGCGATGGACTTCCTCGTGCTGCAGCGGGTCAAGCTCCCCGAGCTCCTCCATCCCCTGATCCGGGAGATCGTGGACACCATCCAGGACCAGATGGTGGACCTCAAGGCGGCGGTGGCCGGTCTCCTCGACGGCGCTCCGGACACGATGAAGCGCGCCGCGGAAGTGGACCGCAAGGAGAGCCGGGTGGACGAGTTCCAGCGCCGGGCGATCATGCGCCTGTTCGCCACCGAACTTCCCCTGGCGGAGAAGATCCTGGCCCGGGAGTTCGTGGAGAGGCTTGTGGAGTTCGCGGACCGGGCCGAGGACGTGTCGGATCTGGTGATCATGGCCGTCGCTGTGCAGCAACCGTAAAGGAGGAAGATGCACACCTCAGCGTTGAGGAAGGGCATGGCCGTGCGGGGAGCGGGGGTTCTCCTCCTCGCCGTGGCGCTGTGGGCCACGGGCCAACCCTGGCCCGCCCTGGGCCCATGGGTGGCGGCCGTGGGGCCGACCGAGGCCGTGGTGTCCTGGCAGGCTGCCGAGCCGGGGATGGGGACGGTTTGGTATGCCGAAGCCTCGGCGTACCCCGCGGGCGCGCTGAGCGTGGCCGTGGAGGCCCCGACAGCACTCCAGCACGTGCGATTGAGCGGCCTCGCCCCCGGGGTTCGGTACGTGTACCGAGTGGTGCTGCCAAGCGGTGCGGAGAGCCCGGTGGCGTCGTTCACCACCCCGCCGGAGCGGTTCCAGCCGTTCACATTCCTCGTGTACGGCGACAGCCGCACCCACTACGACCGACACCAGCTCGTGGCCGAGCGCATGGCCGCGGAAGAGGCGGCGTTCGTGGTCCACGTGGGTGATCTCGTCGAGTCGCCGACCCCGCTGGAGTGGGAGAAGTTCTTCACCTCCGGGACCCCCCTGTTCCAGGCCACCAGCTTCTACCCGGTGCTAGGGAACCACGAGCGGAACCACGCCTCGTACTACGACCTGTTTCCGCTCCCCGCAGGTGGCGGCCGGGCCGGGAAACAGTGGTGGTCCCTCCGCTGGGGGGACGTGCTCCTGGTGGGCCTGGACTCGAACCTCGTGTACCTCAAGTTCACCGGCCTGCGGGAGCAGACGGACTGGCTCCGGGAGGTCCTCGCCCAGGACGCCCGGTACAAGTTCGTGTTCCTGCACCATCCCCTGTACAGTTCGGACCTGTTCTATCGGAGCGATGAGAACCTGGCCAAGCTGTGGGCCCCGATCTTCCGGGAGCATGGGGTGACCGCGGTCTTCGCCGGGCACTGCCACAACTACGAGCATGTGGTGCGGGAAGGGGTACACTACTTCGTGACCGGCGGGGGCGGGGCGCCGCTGGCCCCGTTGTCCCCGATCCGTGTGGAGGGGTCCGTGTTCGCCGCGGATTTCGTTCTCCACTACGTGCGGGTGGAGGTGGGCGAGGCGGGGGTCACGGTGAAGATGATCCCGGTGGCGAGGGAACAGAAGACGGAAACCGGGACCGAGCTCGTTCTCCTATCCGGGGTGCCCCTTGAGGTGGTGGAGTTGGGGGGTGATGGTGGTTGAGAGCCCTGTTGGTGCGGCTTTTGGGGCGGCGGTCGTTCGTATCCCTGCGGGAGCACGCGGCGGCGGTGGAGGCGGCGGCGGAAGAGCTGGGCCGCCAGCTTCGGGCGTGGCTGCGCAATGAGGCAGTGAACGCAGATCTGGTAAGCCAAAAGGAGCACCAGGCGGACATCATGAAGCGGGAGATCCGGGTCCAGCTCACCCGGGCGTTGTGGCTGCCCGTGTCCCGTCCGGCGCTGCTGCAGCTTCTGTGGCACCAGGACGAGATCGCCGACCTCTGTCAAGACGCGGCGCTGATGATGGCCCTGCGCCGGCCAGAGCTCGGCATTGAACTCGAGGACGGGTACCGGGCTTTGGGCGAGGCGCTGAGCAAGACAGTCCACGCCTATCACGTAACCATCGGCGAACTCGACGAGGCCGTGGCCAACGGCAACATCCGCGCCCAGGCCCCCAAGGTGGTGGAGGGGGTGGAGCGGATCAACCAGCTCGAACACGAGTCGGACCTGGTGGAGCGGGAGGTGGTGGCCACGATCTACCGAAAGGAGGAGCTTCCTGCGTTCGACCGGTACCACCTGATCCAGCTCGTGCTCATGCTGGGGGGGGTCGTGGACCAGGTAGAGAACGCGGCTGGAGACCTCCGGGTGATGGTCTCCGAGGCGTAGGCGCCTCCGCTCTCCGGGGCTGCGTCCCTGAACCTCCGTGGGCGGCGCGCCCCTGCTCCCGGTGGTGAAGGCCGCCGAGCACGGGTTGCTCGATGCCTTATCTCGAACGCTTGCCCGCCTGTGGCTGAACCGGATACAAACAGGGAGCGATGGCGGAGAAGGTGCTATTTCGGGGCTACCTCGCGGACCTCACCGCGGTCGCGGCCCAAGGCGATGCCCGCGAGGAGAGCTTCTACCCGGCGCTCGCGGACTTCCTGGCCGCATACGCCCGGGCTACCAGGCTGGACAATGTCCACGTCACCACGCTCCCCAAGCCCACCGAGGCCGGAAACCCCGACTTTCGGGTGTGGGACGGGCATCAGCACGTCGTGGGCTACATCGAGGCCAAGGCGCCCACCGCGCCGACGGTCAGCAAGGTGGCGTTCCCATCCCTGGTCAAGGTGGGCCAGGAGCAGACCGGGCTCGTCCGGTTCGAGGACCCCGACGGCGACATCGTGCGGGCGGAGTTCTCGATTGTGGAAGGCGACCCGGCCACGATCCAGGTCAAGCCGGGGCCGAGCTTCGATCCCGGGGTGAGCGGCCGGACCTCGGGCTCGTTCGGGTTCACGGTGATCGTGAC
>JANLFW010000014.1 GCA_024653305.1 Candidatus Acetothermia bacterium
CGTGCGTCGCCTGCGGGTGCGGAGGGCTCTCCACAACCTACGGGACCGTCACTGTGCCAACACCGTAAGGGAGCGCAAAATGGCCGATCGTTGCGGGGCGGGCTCAGACCCGCCCCGTTCTCTTGGGAAGAGGTTCCGTAGCGTCGCACCTTGTGTGCGACGAACGCGCGTGGTTCCGTAGCGCCGGACCCCGTGTCCGACGCGAGATCGCCGGGGACGGACGGCGTCGGGGATGAACCCCGACGCTACGAGACCTGGGAGACCGTCGAGGGCAGAACCACGCCGCGTCGCGGCCGCAGCATCACAGGAACGGCAACGCGGCCCGGGCCGCGATCCGGCCGGCCTCCACCGCCTCGGGGAGCCGGTTGAAGTCGAGGACGCCGATCGGGTCCACATCAGGATGGATCACCACCAGCCGCTCCCCCAGCCGCTCCCGGACCCGGGCCAGCTTCACATCCCGCAGCTCCTGGGCAGTGATGTCGTACGCCCGGAGCGCCATGTCCACCAGCGTCCGCGGGACCTCCCCGAGCGGGGCGGACACGTCCACCGCCAACACCACCTCCGCCCCGAAGTCGGCCACCACGTCCACCGGTAGGTTGTTCACCACGCCCCCATCGATCAGGTACCGCCCCCGCCACCGCACCGGGCCAAACACCCCGGGCAGGGCGGCGCTCGCCGCCACCCCCAGGTACACCGGACCCCGGTCGATCCGGACCTCCTCCCCGGTGGCAAGATCCGCGGCCACGGCCACGAACGGGACCGGAAGGTCCTCGAACCGCTCACCCTTGCACAGGAGGCGCAGGAACTCGAGCATCCGCGTGAGCCGCGGCGAGGCCTCTGCCTGCCACGGCCGGCCTCGAATCCGCTCCCATAGGGCTTCGGCCACCGCCTGCTCCAGCACCCGCCGGTAGGAGTCGGGCACGCCGAAGATCTGGTACAGGTCGAGGTGCTCGAGGACCCGCGCCAGCCGGGCGAGATCTTGCCCCACCGCGTACATCGCCCCCACCACCGCCCCCATGCTCGTCCCGGCCACGACGCCCGGCTCAAGGCCGGCCTCAAGGAGCTCCATGAGCACCCCGGCATGGGCGAACCCCCGCGCCCCCCCACCGCCCAACGCAATCCCCAGCTCGGCCATCCTGGGATCATCCTAACCCACGGGAAGCGGGGATGACCAACGGCAACGTCGCCCATAAACGGCGACGCTACACCTTTGGAAACAGTGCCCGGTCGGGTGGCGACCGCGCCCGCACCGGGGACAATCCCGGCATGGCGGACAGGACGCGCGATCGCCTGCTTGAGCTCTACCAGACCCTCCTCGCCGCCTACGGCCCGCAGGGATGGTGGCCGGGGGAGGGTCCGTTCGAGGTCGTGGTAGGGGCGGTCCTCACCCAGGCCACGTCATGGCGCAACGTGGAACAGGCCCTCACCAACCTCAAGGCCGCCGGCGCCCTGTCCCCACAAGCAATGGCCAGCCTCCCCCCAGACGAACTCGCCGCCCTCCTCCGCCCGGCCGGGTTCTTCCGCCAAAAGGCCCGCCGCCTCGCCGGGTTGGTCGCCTGGATCGAGGGAACCGGTGGGCTCCCATCCGTCCTCCGCCTCCCCACCGCGGAGCTGCGCGCTTCACTCCTCGCCGTGCCCGGGATCGGCCCGGAGACGGCCGACTCCATCCTCCTCTACGCCGCCGGCCGCCCCGTGTTCGTGGTGGACGCCTACACCCGCCGCATCCTCCACCGCCTGGGGTTCCTCCCCCAAGAACATGCCCCCTACCCCGAGGTCGCCCGCCTGTTCACCGATCACCTGCCCCTGGACCCCGGGCTGTACGGCGAATACCACGCCCTCTTCGTCCGCCACGGGAAGGAACGGTGTCGGAAACGCCCCCGCTGCCCGGACTGCCCCGTGGCCGCGCAGTGCCCCTTCCCCTCTCCGGACAGCCCGCAGGGGACGAAACCCTAAAAAAACATGGGGGCGGGTTGCCCCGCCCCCGCATGCGCTTCAGTAGAGGTCATCCCTTTGGTCGTATCCGACCTCCTCGAGTTCGAGGGGGTCTTCTTCGATGACCTCGAGGATCGCCCCACACTCCGGACAAGTTATGCGCTTGCCGTAAACCGCATCCGCCTTTCCCAGACGGATGTCCGCATCACAAACCGGGCAGTTGCCACTCGGCATAGTTCACCTCGCATTCGCCTTGTCCCCGCTCCGGGACAAGGCGGGCTTGGCTCACCGGCCTACTTGGGCTTCCCCGGCTGCTTGGGCTTCGGGGACTTCCTCTCCTTTTCCTGAAGCAGCACGCTCCACCACCTCCTCGTCGCCGTCCCAGTTGGAACGACCGGGCGGAGCATAGGTCCCGTCAACGTAAAAGTCAATTCCCGTCGGCGGGACATTTGTCCCATCCTGTGGGCGCAGGCGGATATGATAAAACGCAAATGGCATGGGATAGAATACTCGCCATGGTCTACCTCTTGTTAGCGCTGGCTGGTTGCGGTGTGGGCGGAGTGGCCTCGATGCTGGGGATCGGCGGGGGGCTGTTCATGGTGCCCCTGCTTCTCCTCGCCGGGCTCGTCCCGACGTCCCAGGAGGCGGTGGGGACAAGCATCGCCGCGGTGATGGTGACTGGGCTGTCGAGCACGGCCGCCTACCGCCGGAAACAGGTGACGAACTGGAAGGTGGGCCTGGCGATCATCCCCGGGGCGATGGCCGGCGGCTGGCTGGGGGCGTACGCGAGCCAGTGGCTGGCCTCGGGGTGGTTGGCGATGGCGTTCGGGTTGTTCCTCCTCTACCCGGCAGGGGTGCTGCTCCTCGGCCGCCAGCCCAAGGACCTGTTCTCCGGCCGGGGGCGAACGGCGGTGGGAGCGGTGGCCGTCCTGGCCGTGGGCCTGCTCGCGGGGACGGCGAGCGGTCTCTTTGGCATCGGGGGCGGGGTGATCATGGTCCCGGCCCTGACCCTGCTCGGCCTGGACATCGTCCCGGCGGTGGCCACGAGCCTGTTCGTGATGATCCCGTCCGCGGCCCTGGCCACTGTCCAGCACGCGCTGGCCGGGCACACCCACTGGGACCTGGCCCTGCCCCTCGTCGCGGGGATCGTCGTCGGAACCCAGTTCGGCCCCGCGCTCTCCACGCGCATGCCCGCGGTCTGGCTCAGGCGCCTGTTCGCGCTCCTGCTCCTGTACACCGCGGCCAACATGATCCGCCAGGGCCTCGGTTAGCCGGTCACCCGCAGGGCGTCGAGCACGATCCGCACCACCATCAGCACCCACCCCACCCCGACCAGGATCCAGATCACCTTGCGCGCCGCCTCCACGATGCCGAACAGGAGGAGAATGCCGGTGAGCAAGCCGAGATAGCCCAGGGGGACGCCGAGATCCGCGCCCACCTCACGCCCGGCGGGCAGGATCAGGTTGACGAGGCGGACGAGGGCACCCCCCAGGAGCTCGGCCGCCGATTGGATGAACGAGAGGAGCTTGTCCCCTACGTTCTCCGCTGTGGTCGGCTGCGCAAGCGCTGCCCACCCCCACACCGCAACCATGCCCAGCACCAGCCACCGTGCCATCGTGACCTCCTTCGCCCTCACGGATAAACCATGATAAGCCGCACGCGCGGGAAACAAAAAGCGCCGGGGCTTGCCCGACGCAGGCATGGGATGTGGACAAAACGTCAGTCCTTGTCCTCCGCCTCCTCCACCGCATCCTCGATCTTCTCCAGGAGGTCGGAGATCCGCTCCAGGGCTGACTCCAGCTCCTCGCGCACGTGCGCGACCTCGGAGAGAAGCGGCTTCACCTTGTCGATGAGCTCTTTCTTCGTGACGTAGGCCATGGAACACCTCCTTTGCCCGGATTGTATGGGACAGATGGCGTCGGGGACAAGCTGCGCCGCTACGGAATGGGAAACGTAGCGTCGGGGTTTATCCCCGACGGGCTCACCGGATCCGGGCGAGGACGAGGGGGCGGGGGGCGGGCCTTGCGGGCCCGATCGTGTACGCCGCGGCCACGAGGGCCGCCGCCTCCCGGGCCCGGTCCGGTCGGCCCACGTGGAGCCGGGCCAGGGCGTCCCCGGCCCGCACCTCGTCCCCCACCTTGGCCAGGAGCTCCACCCCCGCCCCCGGGTCCACGGCCTGGCCCTTCACCTCCCGCCCCGCCCCGAGGAGCCCGCACGCGAGGCCGATCGGGTGGGCGCGGAGGCCCGTCACGTACCCGGAGGCCGGGGCCCGGACCTCCACCACCTCCCGGGCCCTGGGCAGCCGCGCGGGGTCCTCGACCGCCCCCACGTCCCCCCCTTGGGCAGCCACGAGCTCCCGGAACTTCGCCCACGCCCTCCCGGCCGCGATCAGCCCGGCCAGCCGCGCCTGCGCCGCCTCGGGATCCTCGGCCTCCCCAGCCAGCACCAGGAGCTCCGCCCCCAGGGCGAGGGTCACCTCCCGCAGGTCCGCCGGGCCCCCGCCCCGCAGGACCTCGATCGCCTGCTTGACCTCCAGGGCGTTCCCCGCGGCCCGGCCCAAAGGCTCGTCCATCGCCGTGATCAGGGCGGCGAACTTCTTCCCAAGCCTATTCCCCACCCGCACGAGCGTCTCCGCAAGCCGCCGGGCGTCCTCCTCCGTGCGCATGAACGCCCCGTCGCCGCACTTCACGTCCAGCACGATCGCGTCCGCCCCCCCGGCGAGCTTCTTGGACAGGACCGAACTGGCGATCAAGGGCAGGGAGGGCACGGTCCCGGTCACGTCCCGGAGCTCGTAGAGCATCCGGTCGGCGGGGACCACGTCCGCGGTGTGGTCGGCAACCACCGCCCCGATCCGCGCCGCCTGGGCGCGGATCTCCTCCGAGGAAAGCTCGGTGCGGAACCCGGGGATCGCCTCGAGCTTGTCGATCGTCCCCCCCGTGTGCCCCAGCGCCCGCCCGGAGAGCTTGGCCACCACGAGCCCCGCCGCGGCCAGCAGGGGGACGAGGACGAGGGTCACCGTGTCCCCCACCCCGCCCGTGGAGTGCTTGTCGGCCTTGACCCCCGGGACGCCGGACAGGTCAATCCGCTCCCCGCTTTCGGCCATGGCGGCGGTGAGGGCCACCGTCTCCTCCTCGCTCATCCCCCGGAAGTACACGGCCATGAGGAACGCCGCCATCTGGTAGTCGGGGACCCCCCCCGCCACGTACCCCCTCACGAGCCAGCGGATCTCCTCCGGGGAGAGCTCCCCCCCGTCCCGCTTCTTCTCGATCAGGTCCACCGCCCGCATCGCCCCGGATCCTACTCCACACCGGGCTGCCCGGTCACCAGCCCTGCCTGCGCCGCCCAGTGGGGGAAGAGCGGGTCGGCCAACGTCCAGTCGCCGTTCCTCCTCTCCACGAGGCCCTCCCGCCGGAGGGCCTCCAGCGCGCGCTGGACGTGGGATGGGCTCTTCAGCCGGAAGCGGGCCACCGTGTCCGCGGCGAAGGGGGACGCTCCCGGGCCGAGTTCCACCAGGGCCAGCAGGCACCGGCGCTGGTGGAGCGTCAGCCGCTCCCACAGGCGCCGGTAGTAGGCGTCGTGCCAGCCCACCACGGAGGCCAGGGCTTGGGCGAGGTCCGCGTCCCTGATCGGCCCGCCTCGGCCCCGCCCCTGGTCCCACAGCTCGTGGGCCACGGTCTGCACAAAATAGGGGTGGTCGTCCACCTGCCGGCACAGCTCGGCCGCTACATGGGGGGAGATGTCCATCTCCCCTTGGCGAAAGCCGTCGACGATGAACGCGACGAAGTCCTGCCGCGGGATCTTGCCCAGGCGGAGCGGCCGGCCGAGGCGGAAGAACGGGGATCGTTCGGCCGCAAACAGCTCCTCCATCATCGCGGTCTGGCTCCCGGCGAACACGTAGCTCACCCGGTCGTGCCCCTGAAACGCGGCCCGCAGCGCCCGCACAAGTCCCTCTCCGCCCAGCTCCATCACCGCCGGGAACTCGTCGAACGCCACCGCCAAGCGCACCCCGAGCTCCTCTCCCACCCGCTGGGGCAGGTCCAACGCCTCGGCCAGGGTCGCCGGCTCGGCCAGACGCGGCGCATAGCCGAGCTCCACTTGGACCCGGCCTGCCGAGTCGAGGACGAGCCGGGGTTGGAGACGCGAGAGGAAGGTGCGCCCCCACCGCCGCACCCGCTCCAGAGGGGACGCCGTCCCCTCCACCACCGCCGCGAGCAGAAGCTCGACGAAATCCTGAAGCGACAGCGCGCGGGAAACGTCAAGGTACACCGACCGCTCGCCGGTGGGCAGGCGCCGAAACGCCTCCCGAACCAGGGAGGTCTTCCCGTACCGCCGCGGGGAGTACAGGAACACGTGCTCCCCGCTCCGGAACGCGTCGTGGAGGGCTTGGATCTCCCCGCGGCGGTCCACAAACCGCTCCCCGGTCACCACCCCGCTGTAGCGAAACGGGTTGTCCACGGACCGATTATACAGGCCTGTGTAACACACGGTTGTATAACGGCGGTGTGCCGTCCGGGACTTGAGGCTGTCCCTCACGCGAGCTTGGCCCGCAGGCGAGCGGAGAGGTAGTCGATCGCCCACACGAGGACCACGATGAGGATCATCACCATCCCCGCCTGGCGGTACTGCACGCCCCAGATGTAGTTGATGAGGCGCTGGCCGATCCCCCCGCCCCCCACCAGGCCCACCACGGTCGCCATGCGGATGTTGATGTCCCACCGGTACAGGGTGAAGCTGATGTAGGGGTTCACGATCTGGGGCACGACCGCGTACCGCAGCACGGACAGGGGCCCGGCCCCGGTGGCGGTGACGGCCTCGATCGGCCCCTGGTCGATCGCCTCCAGGCGCTCGGCGTAGAGCTTCACGAGGTCCGCGATGGAGTGCACCCACAGGGCGAGGATCCCCGCGAACGGGGACCGCAGCGCGGTGACCCACACGAGGAAGATGATCGCCCAGATCACGGGTTCGATGGACCGGGCGATGCTCATCGCCCCGCGGATGACGGTGTAGATCGGGCGCCCAATGGGCCCCCGCATGAGGTTGCGGGCGGCGAGGAACGAGAGCGGGACCGCCACCACGACCGCGAACACGGTCGCCAGCACGGCCATGAACACGGTGACGATCATGTCCCGGCCGGCGTCGAGGAGGATCGACGTGTCGGGCCGGACCAACGCGTACCAGAAGTCCACGGCCTGGCCGGCCTGGGTGAACAGGCGCCGGAGGGAGTCCCACGTCAGGGTCACCCCGAGCCCGGCGAGGAGGGTGACGGCGAGGAGCGCGGCCACGAACAGCCCGGCCGAGGTGCGGTACCAGGGGACGGGGGCCCCCGATGGCCGCTCCCGCTCCAGGGCCAGGCCCGACAGCCGCTCGTGGAGCGGGGGGGAGAACAGGAACCCGACCCCTGTCAGGCCGACGAGGTGCCAGAGGAGAACGTAGAGGAAACGCTTGTCCAGGGTCGCCTCCCCCGCCTGGGGGCGGAGCTGCCGACCCAGGGCCTTCTGGCCCCACGATCGGCCGAACCCTTCCCACACGCCCGCGCCCACCCCCACCCCGAACACCCACCACGGGACGAGGGCGTACGCCGTGGTCCCCAGCACGTACCAGGCGTAGGCGTAGGTGACGAGGATCCACAGCGTCGCCAGCCCCGCGGCGTCCAGGAGGAACACGGAGAGGTGCCTCCAGGCGGCCTCGGCCCGGCGGCCCACGGCGTCGGTGAGCCCCCGCCGCGTCGCCCACGCCGGCTGGGGGGACACGAACCCATCCGGGTAGCCCGTCATGCGATCCGCTCCCGGAGCCGACCGGAGATGTAGTCCATCGCCCACACCACGGCCACGATGACCATCACCACCGCCCCCACCTTGGGCCAGTCACCCTGGTTCTTGTAGTAGAACAGCATGTCCCCGATCCCGCCCCCGCCCACGAGGGCGATCACCGTGGACATGCGCACGTTGATGTCCCACCGGTAGAGGGTGAACGCCCAGAAGCTGGGGAGGACCTGGGGGATCACGGCGTGGCGCACCACCTGGACCCGGCTGCCGCCGGCGGCCCACACCGCCTCCAGCGGCCCGGGGGACACCCCCTCCACCTGCTCGGAGTACAGCTTCCCCAGCGCGGCCACGGTGTGCACGGTGAGGGCCAGGATCCCCGCCAGCACCGTCCCGTACCCGACCCAGATCGCAAAAATGGACGCCCAGATGATCGTCTCGATGGACCGGAAGATGTTGAAGAACCCACGGACCACCCCGTAGGTGGCCCACCCCACGGGGCTGAACCCCATCACGTTCCGCGCCCCCAAGAACGACAGGGGGAACGCCACGGCCGCGCCGAGGACCGTGGCCACAAGGGCCATGAACACCGTGACCACGGTCAGGTCCAGGATCGAGTAGCGCAGGGCCCGCAGCTCGAACACGGGGTCCGGGGCCGTGAAGTACCGGAAGTCCGGCCGGAGCATGTCCCGCCAGATCCGGCCGGCCTGGGAGGCACGTCGCACCAAGACCTGCACGTTGATCCCCACGATGAGCCATCCCACCCACAGGGTGAGGAGGCCGAGGATGAGGGACACCACGCCCCACTGGGTGAGGAGGGCCCGGCGGCCGGGGCGCTCCGGGTCCGGGAGTGTGGGCTGCGGGGCCAGGCCCAGCCGGTCGTGGAGGGGCGCCTCCCCCCGGAGGAGCCACACCGGGGAGGCGAGGACGGACAGGTGCCACAGCGCGGCCCGCGCCACCCGGGCCCCGAGGCCGATCCGGCCCCCGTCCGGGCGGACCAGGGCCACCCCGATCGCCCGCTGCCCCACGCTCCGCCCCAGCGACCGGGTCCACACCGCGAGCTCAAGCGTGGCCACAATCACCACCGGCCAGCCCCACGGGGGCAGGGTGAGCGTGCCCCACCAGTCGACGTGCACCGTGTACCAGTAGTAGTTGAGGAGGTACATGACGCAGTACGCCACGTACCCCCACACGGCCCAGTCCAGGAGGAACGAGAGGCCCCGCCGCGCCGGGGGCACCGCCCGGCCCCGCGGAGCTCCCACCTCACCCGGCTTGGCGGTCACCGCACCTCGACTTCCTCGGCGTCCTCGCCGTAGATCTCCTTGAACTTCGCGTTGTCGATGGCCCCGGGCGGCCCGTCGAACACGAGCTGGCCGTCCTTGAGGGCGATGATCCGGGTGCCGTAGCGGCGGGCCAGGGACAGGAAGTGGAGGCTGGCGAGCACCGTGACCCCGTCCTCCCGGTTCATCTGCTCCAGGTACTGCATCACGGAGTGGGAGGTGGCCGGGTCGAGGGCGCTCACCGGCTCGTCGGCGAGGAGGAGCTGGGGGCCCTGCATCAGGGCCCGGGCGATCCCCACCCGCTGCCTCTGCCCTCCGGAGAGCTGGTCCACCCGCACGTACGCCTTGTCCCGCAACCCGACCCGCTCCAGGTTGGCGAGGGCCTTCTCCCGGTCGGCCTTGGGGAACCAGCCGAGGAGGGCCCGCCACCCGGGCAGGTACCCCAGCCGCCCCGTGAGGACGTTGCCGATCGCGGTGGAGCGGTCCACGAGGTTGAACTGCTGGAAGATCATCCCCACTTGGCGCCGGACGCGCCGCATCCGGGCCGGGGCCAGGCGCGTGACCTCCGTCCCATCGAGCCAGATCCTGCCTTTGGTGGGCTCGATGAGGCGGTTGATGCAGCGCAGGAGCGTGGACTTTCCCGAGCCGGAAAGGCCGATCACCACCAGGAACTCGCCCTTGTCCACGGTGAAGGAAAGGTCGCGCAGGGCGAGGACCTGGCCCCGCTCGTAGACCTTGGTCAGATGCTCAACGGCGAGGTAGGGGGTGCCCATGGGAACGGGACAACACCGTGGGGGAGGTCATCCCTCCCCCACGGTTCGTCGCCATGGTCCGGGGACCTTACTCCCGCGGCGGGTTGGGGAGCCCGACGAGGGCCCGGTACGTGTCGTAGTACGAGTCGTCAATGAGCTCGACGTCGGTCCACTCGTAGAAGTTGGGGTTGCTCCACAGCACGTTGCCCTCCGGGGAGCGGATGTGGGCGATGATCGCCGCGACGATCGCGTTCTCCACGCGAGTCGGGAACCCAGCGGAGAAGGCGATGCAGTCGTTGGGGAGCGGCCCGATCGTGGCCAGGACCCCGATCTTGCGGATGATCTCCTCCAGGGTCCCCATCCCCTCCACCTTGGACGCAGCGAGCCTCAGGTCCACGCAGTTGCCCTGCAGCTCGGGCGGGTACAGGTCGTTGTTCTCCCGGTCCCAGATCCACATCTCCGGGTCCATCCCGTAGTCCCACTTCGGGCCCTCATAGCCCGCGGGCGGCTCCGGCGGGGACCCGTACCCGGTGCAGAAGTCCCCCTGGCCCTTGAGGAGGGCGATCATGGAGTTCGTGTGGCCGCCGGACTTGACGACGCCACCCACCACGACCCCGTTCTCCTCGAAGAACCTCTTGGGGAACACGTACCCCGAGGTGGACCCCTCGTCGTTGTAGATCCAGATCTTGCCGTTCAGGTCCTGGACCGAGGTGTAGCCCTTGTCGCGCGGGACGTAGATGCTGGCGAAGTAGAACGAGTACCCCCGGCGCACCGCCGCCAGGCGGGCGTGGGCCCCGAAGTTCGTCTCCACGGAGATCCGGGCGTACTGGTCCGTGGTGGGGGTCCCCATCACGTTCCCCTCCGCCGCCTTGAACGCCTCCACGAGGGCGGCGTAGTCCGGCATCACCCTCGGGATGATGTACAGGCCGGTCGCCTTGCCGATTGCCTCGGCGATCTGCTTCGCCGTGGCCTCGATGACCTCGGCGCGGGTCGAGGGCGGGAACACCCAGATGATCGGGTTGTCCTTGGTCCCGAGCGCCTGGGCGAGCCCCGTCGCCCCGAGCGCCACCAAACCCACAAGCGCGATCAACAAAGCCTTCCTCACACCACCACCTCCTTGTAGGATCACACGACCATTATACCCGTGTCGGGAGCCCCGGGGGCCCCCGGAAAGGCAGAAGCGACGCCGACCGTCCAAGGAAGGACACGGCTTCCGATTCCGTCATCCCCGCACCGGCGAGGTTAAAGACTCCACGGCCACACCGGCGCTTCGCAACATCTCCATCCCCAAAGCGTCGGGATAGCCCTCCTCGTAGACGATCCGGGCCACACCGGCGTTGATCAGCATCTTGGCGCAGATCGCGCACGGGGCAGTGGTGCAGTACAGGGTGGCCCCGGCCGTGGATACCCCATGCAGCGCCGCTTGAACGATGGCATTGGCCTCGGCGTGGGTGGCCCGGCACAGCTCGTGGCGCTCACCGCTTTTGACCCTGTTCTCCTCCCGCAGGCACCCCAGCTCCAGGCAGTGGGGAAGGCCACGCGGCGCCCCGTTGTACCCGGTGGAGATGATGTGCTTATCCTTGATCAACACCGCCCCCACCCTGCGGCGCAAACACGTGGACCGGCTGGACACGAGGCGGGAGAGCTGGATGAAGTACTCATCCCAAGTTGGCCTCTGGTCCGGCATGCCGCTATTATACAAGGCGTGCGGACTGAGGCGGGAGGCGCTTCACCCCTCACGGGAGGAAGAGGGCATGGAAGTCAAGCTGATCGCTCTTACCCACTACCTGAATGGGGCTGGCCCGGAACAACTCCTGGAACGCGCGGGGCGGCTCTGCTACGGGAGCCTTACCTGCGATACCGCGAGGTTCGTCGGCGCCCGGGTGCGGGAAGGGCACCTCTCCTTGATCGAACACGCCACCGCCTCGTTCTACATCGGCGGGATCAGCCGCGCCACAAGCCACCAACTGGTCCGGCACAGGCTTGCTTCGTTCTCACAGAGAAGCCAACGGTACACAAGCGAGGAGAACGCCCGGTTCGTGGTGCCCCCTTCGATCGCCGCCCATGCGGAGGCATCACGGGTGTACACGGCGTTCTTGGAACAAGCACGCCGGGCGTACAAGGAGCTCCGGGCCCTCGGGATACCCAAGGAGGACAGCAGGTTTGTGCTCCCGGCGGCCACGACCACGGAGCTCATCATGAGCTTCAACTTCCGGGAGGCGTTGCACATCTTCTCCTTGCGCATCAGCCCCAAGGCGCAGTGGGAGATCCGCGAGGTCGCAAGACGCATGCTGGAGGAGCTTTATCCGGTTGCCCCCGCTGTGTTCGGAGATCTCCGGGCCAAGCTCATGGCGGCCTACCCGCAGTTCTGGGAACGCCCGGACGCGGGGGCCACCGAGGGGCCTCCATCTCGGGGGACTCTCCGCCCACGTCCCGGCTGCCGGGCTTGACGAGGGGAAGGCCGCGCCGACACAAGGGGCAGGCCTCCGGCGGATGGGTTTCGATGGCCATCTTGACCAGGGAGACGAGGGGAAGGGTGAGGTCGTCCTGGGCGCGGCGGTCCACGAGACAGGCCACCCCGACCACGTTCCCACCGCAGGCGCTCGCCACCGCGGCCACCTCCAGCGAAGAGCGGCCGGTGGTCACCACGTCCTCGGCGATGAGCACCCGTTCCCCGGGCGCGATCTGGAATCCCCGCCGCAACGTCATTCTCCCTTGTTCCCGTTCGGTGAAGAGGCCCCGCACGCCCAGCGCCCGCGCCAGCTCGTACGCCACGATGATCCCCCCCAACGCCGGCCCCACCACCGCGTCCACCGCGCCCAGCGCCCGGACCTTTTCCGCGAGCGCCCGGCAGGCCCGCTCCGCGAGCGCCGGGTGCTGCAACAATCGCGCACACTGGATGTACCGCGGGGAATGCAGTCCCGAGGAGAGGAGGAAGTGGCCCTCGAGCAGGGCCCCGGCCTCCCGAAGCAGCCCTAACACCTGGTCACCGGTGAGCGCACCCACGGATCTCCTCCCAACTTCCGAGCCCACGCCCCTCCATGAACGCCCGTAGCCCCTCGACGATCCGCGGCCCGGCATAGGGGTCGATGAAGTTCGCCGTTCCGATCTGGACGGCGTGGGCACCGGCCATGATGAACTCCACCGCGTCCTCCCAGGTCGTGATCCCCCCGATCCCCACCACCGGGATGTCCACCTCCCGGGAAAGCTCGTACACGATCCGCAGGGCGAGGGGCTTGATCGCCGGGCCGCTCATCCCCGCGACCACGTTCGCGAACACGGGCCTCCCGGTTCGGATGTCCACCGCAAGGGCGGGGAACGAGTTGGCCGCGCACACCGCCTCCGCCCCGGCTTCTTGGGCCGCTTGGGCCACGGCCACCAGCCCCGCCGGCGCCTCGGGGGGGAGCTTCGCCCACAGGGGCTTCCCACGGGCAGCGGCGCGGGCCCGACCCACGACCTCGGCGGTGGCCGCCGCGTCCCGTCCCGGCATCCCCTTCCCCGGCACGTTGGGGCAGGACAGGTTGAGCTCGATCGCGTCCACCGCGGACGAGGCCAGGGCCTGCACCACCTGTTCGTACTCCTCAGGGGACGCCCCCCACACGTTGGCGATCACCACCGCCCCGGTTCGCTTGAGCCGGGGGAGCTCCTCCCGGAGGAACGCCTCCACCCCGGGGTTCTCGAGGCCGATGGAGTTGAGGAGCCCGCAGGGCGTCTCCCACAGCCGGGGCGGCGGGTTCCCTGCCCGTGGCCGGAGGGTGAGGCCCTTGGTGCAGATGGCCCCAAGCCGGGAGATGTCGTAGACCTCCCCGTATTCGGCCCCGAAACCGAAACAACCGGAAGCAGCCACAACCGGGTTGCCAAGCAGAACCCGCCCCACCCGCACCGAAAGGTCAGCCGTCCCAGATCACCTCCTCGGCCGGAAATGCGGGCCCGTCCCGGCACACCAGGCGGAACCCCCCCACCGTCCGCACCGCGCACCCCCGGCACGCCCCGACTCCACAGGCCATGCGCTCTTCCAGGAACACGTAGAGCGGTACCCCAGCCGAGCGACAGGCCTGCCACACCCGGTTGAGCATCCCGTTCGGCCCGCACGCGTAGCACGCGTCGTACCCGTGGGGGCGGAAGATCTCGGTCACCACGCCCTTCTTCCCCCCGGCCCCCACCTCCGACGCCACGTGCACCCGGGACGCTACCCCCTGAAACGAGGAAACCAGGAACGGCCGGTCGCGGAAGCCCAGAAAGGCGTCCACCTCCCCCGCGGTGCGGAACTCCTTGGCGGCGAGGTACAGGGGGGCGATCCCGGAACCCCCGCCCACCAGGGCCATCCGCCCTCCCCGCGGGCGCACGGGGGTCCCGAGCGGCCCAAACAGGGTCAGAGGATCCCCCGGCCTAAGTCCTGCCAGGCGCCGCGTCCCCTCACCCCGCACGAAGATGAGGAACGAGATGTGGTCCGACTCGCGGTCGAACACCGACATCGGCCGGGAGAGCAAGGGATCACGCGGCCACGCCCGGAGGAGGTAGAACTGCCCGGGGGCGGCGGGGAAGTCCCCTTCGGCCCGCAGGAGGAACGCCCCCGGCCCCACCTCCTCGTTCGCCACCACCGGGACCGTGTTCAGGCAAGGCACCGCGCGATCTCCTCCCGCATCCTAAGGACCGCCTCGCGGGCATGCTCGGCGAACCGGGCCCCGGGCTTGCCGCGGTGGGCCCCGATGATGGACCGCGACGCGGCGACCACGGCCCCCGTGCCGCCGACGAACGCCCGGGCCACCTCCTCGGCCTTCGCCCCCTGGGCGCCGTACCCGGGGACGAGGAGGAACAGCGATGGGAACTCCGCTCGCACCTCAGCAAGCTCGTCAGGGTAGGTGCCGCCCACCACCCCGCCGATGGCGCTGAACCCCGATCTCCCCCGCAGTCCCTCCCCCCACCGGTGCACAAGCCCGGCCACGTGGAGGTACACCGGCCTTCCCCCACAGCGCAGGTCCTGGACGTCGCCCGCGGACGGGTTGGAGGTGCGGACAAGGACGAACAGGCCCTTGGCCCCGTCCTTGAGGTAGGGGAGAAACGGGCCCACCGCGTCGAACCCGAGGTACGGGTTCAACGTCACGAAGTCCGCCTCGAACTCCCCGCTCAGGTGGGCCGCGGCGTACATGGCGCTGGTCGTCCCGATGTCCCCGCGCTTCACGTCGCCGATCACGATGCCCCCCGCACCCCGGATGTGGCGCAAGGTTTCGGCGTAGCAGCGAAGCCCCTCGACCCCCATCGCCTCGTAGTGCGCGATCTGCACCTTGTAGCAGGCGACCACGTCCAGGGTGGCCTCCACGACCTCCTGGTTGAACCTCGTCACCGCCTCGGGGAGAGGCAGCCCCGCGAGCGAACCCGGGATCAGATCCGGGGTTGGGTCCAGGCCCACGCACACCGGCCCCCGGGTGGCCACCGCCTCAGCCAACCGGTCGATGATCATCCCCGTCCCTCCCCTTGACGCGCCCGGCGAGGAAGATCACGTCTCCCCGGTGCACCGTGGCCCAGACCTTCCCCCACAGCGTTTGCCCGAGAAGGGGGGTGTTCTTCCCCCGGGAGAAGAAGAAGTCCTCGGTCACGGTGAACGGCGCGTCCTCGAACAACACCACGTCCCCGTCCATCCCCACGGCGAGCCGCCCTTTGGGCACCCCCAGGATGCGGGCCGGGGACAGGGACATGAGTCGGGACAGTTGGGAAAGGGCGATCTCCCCCTCCCGCACGAGATGGGTGAAGAGGAGCGGGAAGGCCGTCTCGATGCCGGAGATCCCCGGGGCTCCCCGCCGCTTGTCCTCCGGAGTATGGGGGGCATGGTCGGTGGCCACCGCGTCGATCCGTCCCTCCCGGAGGGCCGAGAGGAGCCGTTTCCGGGCAGCTTCGTCGCACAGCGGGGGGTTCACCCGGTACTCCCCCTCCAGGCACAGGTGGTGGGGGGTGACCTCGCAGGTGGCCGCCACCCCGCGCGCCTTGGCCCACTCCACGAGCTCCACCGTCCCGGGGCTCGCCACGTGGGCGATGTGCACCCGACATCCGGTCCACCGGGCGAGCCAGAGGTCCCGTCCGGCCATCAGCTCCTCGGAGAGCCTTGGGTCCGCGATCCCCCTGGACTCGCAGTGGGAGAAGATGACCCGGCCCAAGGCGGCGGCCGCGCGAAACGCGGCCAGGGCCACCTCCGGCCGCTCCACCCCTCGGCCATCGTCGGAGAACGCCCACACGTGGGGAGCCAGCCCCTCCATGTCGGCGAGCTCCTCCCCAGCCAGGCCCTGGGTGATGGCCCCTACCGGGTACACCTCCACCACCGCATGCTCCTCGGCCTTCTTCCGCACGTACTGGGCAACCTCAGGCCGGTCACACGCCGGGCGGGTGTTGGCCATCACCGACACGGCCGTGTACCCGCCCTTGGCCGCGGCCCAGCTCCCGGTGAGGATGTCCTCTTTTTCAGACTGGCCCGGGTCCCGGAAGTGGGCGTGGAGGTCCACGAACGCCGGGAGCAGGGTCCGTCCCTCCCCGGCGAGCACCGGGACGCCCGGGGCGACCAACCCCTTCCCCATGGCCCAGATGACCCCATCCCGCACGAGGAGGTCTCCGTACGACTCCCCCAGGGCGTCGACCAGCCGTACGTCCTTGATGAGGAGCGAGCTCATGCCTGCAGGCGTTCGCCGCAGTAGAAACAGGCGTATTCTTTCTTGTCGCGGTCAACCAGGGAGAACTTGGCCGGGGCGTAGGGCTCGGCGGACGTGATGCACCGGGGGTTCTTGCAGCGGAGGATCCCCTCCACCCGCTCGGGGAGGCCGAGCTTCACCTTGCGCACGACCTTGCCCCCCTCGATGTAGTTCACGGTGATGTTGGGGTCGAGCAAGCCGAGCATGGTAAGGTCCAGGTCCAACGCCTCGGCGATCTTGATCATGTCCTTGCGGCCCATCTTGGTGCTGGGCACGTTCATCAAGAGCGCCACCGAGTAGTCGGCCTCCCGCAGCCCCAACCGCTCGAAGATGGAAAACCCGGTTCCCGGTTGGATGTGGTCCAGCACGATCCCCCGTTGAATGGAGTCCACCCTCAACATGGCCTCACCCCAAGCAGATAGGTGACGAGCGCCATCCGCACGAACATCCCCAGGCGGGCTTGCTGGAAGTACACCGCGCGGGGGTCGTCGTCCACCGCCGGGTGGATCTCCACCACCCGCGGCAAGGGGTGCATCACGATCAGGTCTTTCTTGGCCTGGACCAGCCTGTCCGGGGTCAGGACGAAAGAATCCCGCAGGCGTAGGTAGTCCTCTTCGTTGAAGAACCGCTCCCGTTGGATGCGGGTCATGTACAGGACGTCGGCCCGGGCCAATCCCCCTTCGAGGTCGGCCGTCTCCCACCACGTGATCCCCGGGTTGAGCGCCCGTACCTCCTCCTTCACCGCCTCGGGGAGGCGGAGCTCCACCGGGGAGATGAGGATAAGGTCGATCCCAGGAAAGCAGGCCAAGGCCTTGATGAGGGAGTGCACCGTTCGCCCGTACTTGAGGTCCCCGCACAAGGCCACGGAGAGCTCCTCGAGCCTTCCCTTGAACGATTGAATCGTGCACAGGTCGGTCAGGGTCTGGGTGGGATGCTCCCGGGCCCCGTCTCCGGCGTTGATCAGGGGAACCGAGGCGTACAGGGCGGCGAGCCTGGCCGCCCCTTCTTTGGGGTGGCGCAGAACCACGATGTCGGAGTAGGCGCACACGGTACGGATGGCGTCGGCGAGTCCCTCCCCTTTGGCGGCGGAGCTGGTGGCCGGGTCGGCCACGGTGAGGACCCTCCCGCCAAGCCTCTGCATGGCCGCCTCGAACGAAAGGCGGGTGCGGGTGCTGGGCTCGTAGAACAGGGTAACCATGACCTTGCCGGCGCAGACGTCCTGCCACCGGGCGGGGGCGTCCATGATGTCGTGGGCAAGGGAGATCAGGGCGCGGTACTCTTCGGTAGAGAAGTCCAGCGCATCCACGAAGTGGCGCGGCCTCGCCTTAAGGGACGCCATTTGGCGCGGATTATACGGGAGCGCCTGGGCAGGGCAAACATGCTGGGAGGCCTCTCATCTCACTCCCGCTTGTACGGGACCCCGAGGGCCTTCGGGAAACGCACCCGGCCCACGACCCCCGACACCACAAGCAGGGTCACGATGTAGGGGAGCATGTCCACGAACTGCCACGGGATCGTCTTCGTGGGCAGGGTCTTGATCCACGTGGCCAGGCTCTGGAAGAAGCCGAAGATGAACCCGCCCACGAGCCCCAGGAGCGGGTTGAGGCCGGAGAATACCACCGTGGCCAGGGCGATGAACCCCCGGCCGGCGGACAGCTCCTTCGTCACCGACCCAAACCAGGCCACGGACATGTACGCCCCGGCGAGGCCGGCGAGCGCCCCCCCCACCGTAGTCGCGAGCAGCCGGATCAGGTTCACGTTGATCCCCGCTACGTCCGCCGCCTCGGGGTTCTCCCCCGCTGCCTTGAGGATGAGCCCCGCCCTCGTCCGGTTGAGGAAAAGGTGCGCCAAGAAGGGCACGACGAGGGCCACGAAGATGAGGGGGGAGAGGGCCCCCATCGGCGTCCGCAGCTTGAGAAGCTGGGCCTCCGGCGGGACGGCGTGGAACCCAGGGGCCCCCAGCTTGATCAAACCAAACGCCACGAACCCCAACGCAAACAGGTTGATCCCGATTCCGGCGATCATCTGGGTCCCCTTCCAGTACGTGCAGATCACGGAGAACACCAGGCCAAGGGCCAGCCCCACCGCCACGCCCGCCAGGAGGCCGACGATAGCCCCCCCCGCCTTCGCCCCGAGCACCCCCACAAAGGCGCTCGTGAGGAGAATCCCCTCCAGGCCAATATTGAACAGCCCCGCGGTCTCCCCGATGATCTCCCCCACCGCGGTCAGGGTGATGGGGACCATGGCGTGGAGGGAGATCCGCAGGAGGTCGAGGATGCTTGCCCAGTTCATGCCGTCTCCTTCTTCGCCCGGGTGAAGCTCCCCACAAGCCCCCGCCCGGCTGCGGCCAGGGCGGGGAAGATCCGGATCAGCTCGGGAATCGCCATCGCCAGGACGATCGCCCCCATGACGACCCGGATCATCTCCAAAGGCACGGGGTTGGCGCCGTAGAACTGCATCACCCGGCCCCCGGCGTTGAGGCCGCCGAAGAACAGGGCCGCGACGAGGATCCCAATCGGGTGGTTCCGGCCGACCATCGCCACCGCCATCCCGTCGAACCCCAGGTTCATGAGCTCCGGCAGCCCGCTGATGATGGCGTAGGTGGGCGGAAGGCCCATCGTCGTCGCCGCCCCGGCCAGGCCGGCCCCGATCCCCCCGAGCACGAAGCTGAGGAGGATCGTGCGCTTGATCGAGATCCCGCCGTACCGAGCCGCGGTGGGGTTGAGCCCCGCAGCCCGCATCTCGTAGCCCGTGGCCGTGTGCCAGAGGAGGAAGTAGACGAGGAGGGCAAACGCCACGGCGAGGAACACGGAGTAGGACAGGTCCGTTCCCGCCACCAGGATCGGGAACCGCGCCGTGCGGGGCACGCTCACCGTCTTCTCGGCCCGCCTGGGATCCACGAGCACCTGGGCCACGAGGTAGAACACGAGAAAGCGGCTCATCCAGTTGAACATGATCGTGGAGATGACCTCGCTCACCCCCCGGGTGAGCTTGAGGAGGGCCGGCCCCAGGCTCCACAGGGCCCCGGCGATCCCGGCCAGGGCGATCCCCACGAGGAGGTGGAGGCCCGCGGGGAGCTTGAAGTAGGCCACCGTCACCGCCGCCGCGGCCCCCACGTACATCTGGCCCTCGGCTCCGATGTTGAACATCCCCGCCCGCACGCAAATCGAGAACGTGAGCGCAGTGAGGATGAGGGGGACACCGCGGGCAATCGAGCTTGCGATCTCATAGCTTCCGCCGAATGCCCCCTTGAGGAGCGCCCAGTACGCGTGCCACGGCTCGTACCCCCAGATGTACATGAGCACCGCCCCCACGAGGAGCCCCAGGACCGCCGCGAGCACCGACTCCAGCGCCGGGTGGAGCCCGGAAAGCGTGCGGTGGGCCCCACGCAGGAGCCTTCCCCCCGGACGAACGTCCGCCCCCGTCATCCCTTCACCCCCACTCCGCCCATGAGCATCCCGATCCTCTCCCGGTCCAGCTCCTCCGGCCGGGCCACGGTCATGAACCGTCCCTCGTACATGATCGCCACCCGGTCGGACAGGGCCAGCACCTCGTCCAGGTCCGCCGAAACAAGGAGGATGGCTCGCCCCCGGTCCCGCATCTCCACCAGCGTGTCCCGGATGTACTGCGCTGCGCCCACATCGAGCCCCCGCGTGGGCTGGAAGGCGATGACGATCGCCGGGTCCTTGGCGAGCTCCCGCCCCACGATGAGCTTCTGCTGGTTGCCGCCCGACAGGCTCTTGGCCGGGGCGGCTGGGCCCGTGGCCTGGATCTCGAACCGCTCCATGAGCGACCGCACATGGGCGTTGATCCTCCTCCAGCGGAGGACCGACAGGGGCCCCCGAAACTCGTCCCACCGGTGCACCCCGAGGATCGCGTTCTCGGCCAGCGTGAACTGGAGGACCAGCCCCAGCACCCACCGGTCCTCGGGGATGTGGGCCACGCCGAGCTTGTAGATCTGGCGCGGGTCCAGGCCGAGGATGTTCTTCCCCTGGATTGTCGCCGTGCCCGTGAGGGCCGGCCGGAGCCCGGTCAGGGCCTCCACAAGCTCGGTCTGACCGTTCCCCTCCACCCCGGCGATCCCGAAGATCTCCCCGGCGCGGACGTCGAACGAAAGGTCGTGCACGGCCACGGGTCTCGTGTCCCCAGCCACGGACAGGTTCTCCACGTGGAGGACCCCTGGCCCCTGGGACCCCGTTCGGGGCGCACTGTGGACGGGGATCTCTGCCGTGGAGAGCTCCACCGCCCGCCCCGCCCGGGCCTCCACCGCCTTCCCCACCATGAGCTGGGCCAGTTCCTCCTTCGTCACGTCCGCGGTCCGTACGTCGCCCACCACCATCCCCCGGCGGAGGACCACCACCCGGTCCGTGATCGAGCCCACCTCCTTCAGCTTGTGGGTGATGAGGACGATTGCCTTCCCCGCATCCCGCAGCCGCCCAAGGAGCTGGAACAGCTCGTCCACCTCGAGGGGGGTGAGGACGCTCGTGGGCTCGTCGAGGATGAGGAGGTCCACGTCCCGGGACAGGACCTTGAGGATCTCCACCCGCTGCTGCTCCCCCACGGCGAGCTTCTCCACCGGGACGTCGAGGGGAACCTTGAGCCCGCTTTCCTCCATCAGGGCCTCGAGCTTGGCCCGCGTGGCGGCCAACGTGAGGGGCGCGAGCGGCCGCTCGTGGGACAGGGCCACGTTCTCCACCGCGGTGAACGTTCCCACGAGGGCGAAGTGCTGGTGGACCATCCCGATCCCGAAGTCCAGGGCCTGGCGGGGGCTGGAGAAGCTGACCCGCCCCCGGGGGGAGACTACCCGGCCCCGGGTCGGGGGGAGAAGACCAGACAGGATCTTGGTGAGCGTTGTCTTGCCCGCCCCGTTCTCCCCGAGGAGGCCCACGATCTCCCCGGGGCGGAGCTCCACCGTCGCGTCGCGGACGGCGACCGTGCCATCGGAGTAGATCTTGGTGATCCGCTCCGCCCGGAGGAAGTACCCGTCACTGCGGGGGCGCGACGTTTCGGTCATGGGAGTGCCCTTGGTGACAGAAGACAGGGAGAGGGGAACGACGTTCCCCTCTCCCTGTCAGTCTAGTCCACGCTGTCCACCGCCGGGGCCCTACGGGGCGCCCAACGTGTACTTGGCGCGGACCGCCTGCATCTCGGCTACGGTGTCCGCGGTCGGGACCTGGATCGTCCCGTTGAGGATCCCGGCCTCAAGCTCATCGATCGCCGCCCAGATCCAGTCGGGGAGCGTGGCCCGGTTGGCCTGCCAGTTGAGGATCGTCTCGGCGATGTCCTCCGGCTTCAGGGCGCCTGCCTTCACCCCGAACTCGATGAACTCCAGGAGGTCGCCGTACTTGCTGATCCCCACGCCGCCCTCGGCGAGGCCCAGGCTCACGATGCCGCCTGTGAACGTCCCCTCGACCACGGCCTTCACCGCCATGTAGCACCCGGTGTCCACCCGCTTCATTCCGCTGGCCAGGCCGTGGAGGCCCTTGCCCATCCAGTCCTGGTTTGCGTCCACGCCGAAGTAGTACGGCGGTCCGGAGCGGGTCCCCCGGTTGCGGTGGTACTCCGTGATCGCCTCCAGGTCCCCGATCCCCAGCGGGCCCGCCACGTTGTACACCCCCACCGCGCCCTGGGCGAGCATGGCCTCGGTGGCCGCCTTCCCCAGCGCGATGTCGCTGAACGAGCCGGTGTACGTGTACAGCATCTCCACCTGGGCGGGCTTGCCCGTCACCGCGGCGTACTGCTTGTTCCCCCAGTCCATCCCGAACCGGAACCCGGCCTCGAAGTGGTACAGAACTGGGATCTCAATCCCCAGCACCACGCCGGCCTTGGGGTAGCCGTGGTGAGCGGCGGCCATTGCCGCCAGGGCCCCGATGAGGGCGCTCATCTCGTTCTCCCGGAACACGATGCTCATCACGTTGGGGGCGTCCACGACCGAGTCGATGATCGCGAACTTCTGGTTCGGGAACTCCGTCGCCGCCTGGGCGAGGGCGTCCCCGAGGAGGAACCCCACGCAGATGATGAGGTCGTACTCCCGCGTCCGGGCCAGGTTCCGCAGGTTCGGCAGGTAGTCGGCGGCCGTGGCGCTCTGGACCTCCACCATCTCCAGGCCGAAGTCCTGGGCTGCCTGGTCCGTGCCCTTGAACCCCATGTCGTTGAACGAGAGGTCGCCTCGTCCGCCAACGTCCAGCACCACCGCTACTTTGCCCTTCAGGGCCGGACCCGCAAACGCCGGCACCGCGAGCAACATCGCGGCCACCAGAACCCACATTCCCCACTTGCGCACCCTGGATCACCCCGTTTTCCCGGGGCCGAAAAGCCCCGTAGATTAAACTATTCTAGCTAAGATGGGGTGTAGAGACAAGGGACGTGTTAGAATATCGAGGGATGCGGAGGTTTCTTTCGTTGATGATCGTGGCCGCCCTACCCCTGGGGGCGGGTGGTGGTGCCCAACCGACCCCGGCGCAGGTCGGCGCGGCGCTCGCTCTGCTCGTGGCCCGGTTCGCCCCGGCGGTCCTGTACGACCAACTCCACCTCGTCCTCGGCATGACCGGGCCCGATCCGGCGGCGGTCGATCAAGCCCTGAGCGACGCCCAGGCCACGGCCGCCGCTTGGCAGGAGCGGCTTCGGGACGACCCGCACTGGCCCGCCACCAGGGAGGCCTTGGCCACCGTTCACGCGATGACCGTGGACATCCGGGTCGCCCTGGCTTCTCCAGCTCCCGACGCCCGCGAGGAGCTGCGGGCCCGGTTCGGCGAGCTTTGGACGACGCTGGACGCCCTGGGCGCGGCGGCGGCACGGGAAGCCCGGGAGATGGGCGAGGAATGGAGCTTTCACGCGGCGTCCCTCGCCCAGGGGACGCTCCTCGCCCCGTCGCCCCTGTACCTGCGGCTCCCCGTCCCGATCAAGGAGTACCTGGACCAGGAAAGGCCGGATTGGCTCCCTACGGAAGCCGGTGCTGCTTTGGACGTGCTCTTGGCGATGGCCAACTGTTGGCTGGCCGTCGAGGAAGAGGTGTCGGTCCGTCAGGCGGCGGACGCGCTGCTCGCGGCCTTGCTGGGGCTTAAGCGAGGCGGGGGAGGGCGGTAGGCCCTCCCCCGGCGAGGAAAAAGGAGGCCATGCGAAGCGGCGCCTCGGCCGCGTGCTCGGCCGATTCGAACGGCAGCTCTCTTGGGCCGGATCCAACCTTGCTCCCCCGGTCCCTAGGGCCGGACACCCCCTGAGCCGGCACCACGCCCTTGAGCACGCGGCGATTCCCAACGGATATTGGCTCACACCGGGAGCAAACGAAAGGACGACGCGCACTGCCAGAGGGGGCATCGATCGCTTCGCCCGGGGACAAAAGCGACGAACTCAGTCGGGAAGCCGGGCGATGCGCCAGTAATCCCACACCGTGGTGAGCAGGCGGTCGAAGTCCTCGGGAGACCCGGGCTTGTTCAGGAACCCAGCCGCCCCCGAGTCGTACGCCCGCACCATCTCCTCCTCATCGGTGGAAACGGTGAGCACCACCACCGGGATCTTGCGCAGACGCTCGTCCCCCTTGATCGCCTCGAGGACTTCCATCCCCGACTTCTTGGGGAGCTTGAGGTCGAGGAGGATCAGGTTCGGTCGGGGGGCATCCGCGAATTTCCCCTTGCGAAACAGGAAGTTGAGCGCCTCGGCCCCATCCTTCGCCCAGTGAAGGTCGTAGCGCAGCCCTGCCTTTTCCAGCGAGCGGACTGAGCGCTCGATCAGCTCGTAGTCCATCTCATCGTCTTCCACCACCAGGATGGTCATTCGCCGCTCAACGGGCATCGCTTTCCACCCCTTTTCTCGCGGGCACCTTCGGCAAAGTGAAGTAGAACGTGGTCCCGCTGCCCAGCTCGGACTCCGCCCAGATTCGCCCACCGTGTTCCTCCACGATCCGGCGGCAGATCGCCAGGCCGGCCCCGGTGCCCTCTTTATTGGGATCAAGCTTCTCAAAGATCCCGAATATCTTTTCCAGGTACTGGGCTTCGATACCAGGACCGTTGTCCCGCACATAGAAGAGGTACGTGCCCCCGGAATATCCCTTCCATCCCACTTCCACCACCGGCAAGGCCTTGTCGTTGAACTTGACCGCGTTCTGGATCAGGTTCGCAAACAACTCGCTGATCAGGGTCGGGACACCGTACACCACCGGCAGGTCCTCGGCCACCTGCAGGTTCACCCCCACCAGCACCGATCCCAGGTCCTCCTTGGTCTCCTGGAGCAACCGGTGCAGATCCACCCCCTCGAACGAAACCGGGTCGATGCGGATGGTGGAGAAGTGCAGGAGATCGGTGATCAGCTTCTCCATCCGCAGGAGGCGGCCCTCCACCTTGAGGAGGTCCTCGCGCACCGCCTGGGGGAGCTCGCCATCGCAGCGGCGAAGGATCATCTGCACGTACCCGAGCGCGGTCAGGGCCGGCTTCCTGAGGTCGTGGGACACGGCGGAGTTGAACTCCTTGAGCTTGCGGTTCACCTCCTCGAGCCGCTCCTTTTGCTGGACCAGTTGCTCTTCCAGTCGCTTGAGCTCGGTGATGTCCGCGTAGTAGTCGATGCGCCCGCCCCGGTACCGCTCCGTCTCGATGGGGATGGACCGGTACTGCAGGACCCGCTCCGCCCGGTTCGGGCCCGGCCGCACGCGCACGATGTACCCGTCGATCGGCTTACCTCCCCGGTACGCCTCCTGGACCCGGGCCAGGAACTCCTCCGGCGACTCCAGGACGCGCACGAACCGGTCCAGGGCCCGCCCGGCGGGGAGCCCGATCAGCCCGTCCCGGTCCAGCCCGAAGAACTCCCCCACCGCGCGGTTGGACCACAGCACGTGCCCCTGCCGGTCGACCAAGATCACCCCGAGGTCCAAGGTGTCGATCCCGTCTTCGATGAGGTGGCGGTAGCGCGCTTCCTCTTCGGCCAGCCGGCGTTCCAGGGCCACCACCTCGCCCCGATCCTGGGCCTCCATCACCGCCACCCGCCCGGTGACCCGCTTCGCCTGCAGCTCCACCGGGACGATCCGCTTCCCTTCGGACACGAACCGCAGCTCCACCGCCCGGAGCTCTCCCCGCTCGAACAGGGACTCCAGCTCCGCCTTGAACCGGCCGATGTCCTGCGGATGGACGTATTCGGTGAAGTGGAGGGACCGCTTGTGCGGCCACCCCAAAAGCTCGCGGGACTTGCGGTTGCGGCGGATCACGTTCCCTTCCCGATCCACCACGTGGATGATGTTCAGGGAGTTCTCGAAGATCTCCTCGCCGTAGCAGGCCTCCAGCCGGTGGTGGACCTCGCGCTTGACCGTGCGCCGCTGCCACAGGTGCCCAGCCATGCTGGCAATCAACGCCACCCCGAGGAGGAGAAGGCCGGTCACCACCCACAACACCAGCGGCTGCCTGAGCAGCCCGGGCAAGGCCAAAAGCAGGCTGGCTCCCAAGCCCACCGCCACCCCCAGCCACCCCAGGAGCAGGGCCGCCACCCCGAGGGCCACGGTGACCCCGAGGATGAACACCGTCGGCTCATGTCCCTGCTCTAGCCCCCACAGGACCAGGGCCACGGCGGCGTACACGGCAACGCTCACCCCGAGGTGAGCGCCCTTGAACCTGCGCCGTTCCCTCTTGCCCGAGACCATCCTCACACTATGGCCGATTGTGGCCCCCCGGGCCAAGGACAGCCATCACCGCCGGCGAGGAAATTGTCGGCCGATCTCGTTCAGATGATGATCGCCTCGTCCACCAGCACGGTGAAGGGCTCCATCAGCCGCTTGAGGTACTCCTCTTTGAGCACGGTGATGCGGCGGTTGTCGATGGCGATGATGCCGCGGGATTCCAGCTCCCCGAGGGTGCGGATGGCGGTCTTGGAGGACACCCCGGCCATCTCCGCGAGCTCGGTGCGCGATAGCTCGATCCCCAAGCGATCCAGCGCCAGGATGAGGCGAGCAAGCCGCTCCTTGCTCGACGCGTACGACCGCTCGGCAAGCTTGTTCTGGAACGCCTTCAGCTCCTGGGACAGGTACTCGTACAGGCGGAAGATGACCTTGGGATGGTGCTCGAGGAAGTAAAAGAAATCCCCGCGCTCCACGAACCCCACCGTGGATGGGACAAGGGTCTTGGCGTACGCGTTGTGGAGCCCCTTGTCGAACAGGGTCGTCTCGCCGACGAGGCCACCGGGCCCCACGATTTTGAGGATCTGGGACTTCCCCTTGGCGCTCCGCTTCACCAACTTCACCGCCCCGGAGAAGACGAGGTAGAAGCCGAACGCCGGGGCCCCTTCCATGAACAGGAGCTCCTCCGCCCCGTAGTCGATCTTCCGGACCGAACCCTCGAGCTTCCTCAGGTCCTCCGGCTTGAGGTCCGCGAACACGCGAAAGTCTTTGAGCTCTGCCATCCCCCTCACCCGGGCGACAGTCTACGGATGCGCGGCAAGCCCGTCAAATCTTGACATGCCTCCACCCCCTCATAGAATTGGGTCTGCGGCCGGGGTGGCGGAATTGGCAGACGCGCTGGACTCAGGATCCAGTGGGGTATTCACCCCCCGTGTGGGTTCAAGTCCCACCCCCGGCACAAGTGACGTTGACCGAGGCCCGGGCCCAGCTGAGCACCCATGAGCTGACACTTCAGGAGGTCATCGCCGCGCTGTGGGAGCGGATCGCGGCCTGCGAGCCCACGGTGCGTGCGTTTCTCTCCCTGGCCGATCCCAACCGCCTGATCGCCGACGGGGAACCGTTGAGCGGGCTTCCCCTGAGCGGGCTCCCCATCGCCATCAAGGACAACATCTGTGCCCGGGACCTTCCCACCACCTGCGGGTCACGGATGCTTGAGCGGTTCCGGTCCCCGTACGAGGCCACCGCGGTGGCCCGCCTCAGGAGCGCCGGGGCCCAGGTGCAGGGGAAGACGAACCTGGACGAGTTCGCGATGGGCTCGTCCACCGAGCACTCCGCGTTCGGCCCCACCCGCAACCCGCACGACCCGTCCCGCGTTCCTGGCGGCTCCTCGGGCGGGTCGGCGGCGGCGGTGGCGGCCGGGGAGGCGCTGGCCGCGTTGGGGAGCGACACCGGGGGTTCGGTGCGCCAGCCCGCTGCCCTGTGCGGGGTGGTGGGGCTGCGGCCCACGTACGGCCTCGTGTCCCGGTACGGCCTGGTCGCGTTCGCCTCCAGCCTGGACACAATCGGCCCCATCGCCGGCTGCGTCCGCGACGCTGCCCTCGTCCTGTCGCTCGTCGCCGGACACGATCCGCTGGACTCGACATCCCTCCCCGTGCCGCCCCACGACTACACCGCGGACTTGCGCCCGGACCTCCGCGGGGTACGGATCGGGGTGCCCAAGGAGTACGTCCCGCGGGAGCTGGGGCCAGAGGCACTCGCCCTGGTCGAACGGTGGCGGGAGGTCGCCGAGGAACTGGGGGCGAAGGTGATGGACATCACCCTCCCGACCACGGAGTACGCCTTGCCCACGTACTACCTGATCGCCTCGGCCGAGGCGGCGGCCAACCTCGCCCGGTACGATGGGGTGCGGTACACCCTGCGCGAGGAGGGGGACCGGGTGGGGGCGATGATCGCGCTCAGCCGCGCCGTCGGGTTCGGTCCCGAGGTGAAGCGCAGGATCGCCCTGGGCACGTTCGCCCTGTCCGCCGGCTACTACGACCAGTACTACGGCAAGGCCCAGCGGGCGCGGACGCTCATCGCCCGTGACTTTGCGGGCGCGTTCGCCGAGGTGGACCTGATCCTCGGGCCGACCTCGCCCACCCCGGCGTTCAGGTTCGGGGAGAAGGAAGATCCGATCGCGATGTACCTCGCGGACGTGTTCACGTTGCCCTCGGCCCTGGCCGGCCTCCCGGCGATCTCGATCCCGGGGGGGACCGTTGGCGGCCTTCCGTTTGGGCTCCAGCTCATTGGGCCGAGGCTTTCCGAGGAGCGGGTGCTTTCCGCTGCCCTCGCGTTCGAGGAAGCGCTCAACGGTTTGGGTTCGTAGGGTTCTTTGGGTTCGTGCGTTTCGCTGGGGCCGCCGGATAGTCAGGTTGGAGCGCTCGCTGACGTGGTCCGCACCTGGACCCAATGAACCCTATCAACCCAAGAAACCCAAAGCTCTAATTCGCAATCCAGGCCAGCACCCCCAGCAAGGCGAACGCTCCGGCCACGATCCACAGGCGGGCCACCACCTTCGGCTCCGGCCACTCCCGCCCGGGGAGGAGGTGGCGCCACGGGACGGACCCGGCCTCGAGGTGGTGGTGAAGGGGGGACATCTTGAGGAGGCGCGTCCCGGTGAGCTTGTACGAGGCCACCTGGAGGATCACGGACAGCGTCTCCACCACGAACAGACCCCCGAGGAGGGGGAGGAGGAACACCGCCCCCCCGGCGAAGGACACCCCGAACAGGAACCCACCGAGCCCCATGGACCCCACGTTCCCCAAAAACACGTGGGCCGGGTGGGCGTTGGCCCACAGGAACCCGGCCCCCGCCCCGATCCCGAGGAGGCATAAGCCCACGAGATCGGGCTTCCCCCCCACCATGGGCAGGAGGCCGAGCAGGGCCAGGACCCACGCCCCGGTGGCGAGGCCGTCCAAGCCGTCGGTCAGGTTCACCGCGTTCGTGGTGGCCACGAACGCCACGAGCACGAGGAGCAAGAGCGCCCACCAGGGAATGGCGGAGAGGGGCACCCGCACCGAGGAAAACGGGACGGCCAATTCGAGGCCACCGAGGAACGGGACCATCGCGAACAAGGCCCCGCCCAGCGCGGCCTGGATGAGGAGCGTTTGGTGGGGGAAGAACCCGAGGGAAGCCCGGCGCCGCTGGGAGCGGAGGTCGTCGAGGAGGCCCATCCCGGCCCCGGCCCCGGTCGCGGCGAGGACGAACCCGGAGGCCCACGTCGGCCCACCGCCCGCACCCCACAGGACGCCGGCCCCGACCAGGATCGCCCCCAGCGGGACGATCCCCCCCATGGTCGGGGTGCCCGCCTTCTCGGCGTGTCGGGCCGGCCCCTCGGGGCGGACGTACTGGCCGACCCGGCCCCACCGGGCGAACGCGGAGCTCGCCCCCGCCACGGCCGGCACCATGACGAAGGCGAGGAGGAGGGCCAGGGTCAGCCCTTCCACCGCCACTCCCCTTCCGTGGAGAGAAGCGACCGCCGCACCGCGGCCGCCTCCCCACCGCCGAGCACGTGGGATACCGCCCGGAATAGATCATAGGCAGAAGTCAGGACCAACCGGTGGTCGCGGCAGCCGCGGCGGACCGCGTCCGTCCACTGCGGACCCCGCCGACGCGGGTCCAGACGCGGCTCGGCCAGGGCCAGGAGCATCCCCCGGAGCTCCCGGCCCCCGTCGGCCCGCAGCCGGTCGAGGTCGAGGAGGAGGGCACGGTGCTCCTCCGGCCCCACCGGGGAAAACAGCGCGAGGGCAACCCGCACCAAGAGGTCCCCATCCGGCGATGTGGCCGTAAACGATCCGGGACCCTCCACCGCAGGAGAACACGCGAACCCCAGGCGCGCGAGCGCGGCCCGGGCCGCGGCGGCCAACCCCTGGACCCCACGCGGGAACAGGAGGCCGCGCAGGGCATCGTAGCCCTCTCGGGCCGCGCGAAGCCCCTCCTCCCGCCGGGCGAGCCGCTCCCGCTCCCGGGCGAGCTCTCCCTCCTCCCGGCCCAGTTCCTCCTCCCCGGGCAAGCGGTACCCAGAAAGCCAATCCGGGGCCCCGGCCGCGAGCGGGGCCGAGGCCAGGGCCCCTAGCGCCGGGACCAGAAGCTCCCCGGCTTCGGCGGGATGGGCCCCGGGGAAGGCGGGCAGGAACACGATCCGGCCGGTCCCCACCGGCAGGTCCCACGCCGCCACGTCCCCGACCCGGGTGCGCGCCAACACCTGGCCGAACGCCTCCAGAGGGGCCCCCAAGCTCGCCGCGATCACCGCCTCGTAGCCGAGGGCTTGGAATGCCGAAAGGTACGGGTAGAGCGGGTGGGCCGCGTCCAGGTTGGTCACGTCCCGCCCCCGGCGGGGGAGGAACCGCAGCCCCTGGGAGAAGCCCAGATGGTGGGGCCCGGCGGTGAGGGAGACCCGCGGGAGGAACGCGTACCGATCGAGACGCCGTGGCGGGTTCCCGGCGATCTCCACCCCCTCCCCGGGAGGGCGCACCCGCACCCCCACGATCCCGCCCCCGCGGAAGAGGAGGTCCTCCAGCTCCTCCCGCCGGGCGGAACACAGGTTCTCCAGGGCCCGGGATAGCCCGAGGTCCCGCCCAGGGTACAGGCGCCAAATCCCATCGGGCTCCAGCGACGCCTGGTGAAGCCACAGCTCGGGCAACGGCTCGGGGTCGATCAGCACCGCATCGAAGCTGGCCAGGGACTCGGCCGTGGGGAACTCGGCCCGCACCACCCCCGGCCCCTCGACCTCCCACCCCAGGGCCAGAACGCGCATCGCGCGCCATTGTACGGGCGAACCCGAACCCGGCCAACGCCGCCTTGCCCGCCCTATCCCCGTCGATGTACGCTCCCCCCGCCATGGGCTGGGGACGGGTCCGCACGGCATGGGGGGAGTTCTACGCCGCGGCCAACGCGCGCGGGATCGTGGCCCTGAGGTTCCCCGGGGAGTTTCCGCCGGAGCCTCCGTGCGTCCTCGCCCCGCTGGTGGACGCCCTCGCCCGCGAGCTCGCCGAGTACCTCGAGGGGGAACGCACCTCGTTCGACCTGCCGCTCGACCTCGTGGGGACACCGTTCCAGCGCACAGTATGGATGGCCCTGCGGGAGGTCCCGTACGGGGCCACCGTCACCTACGGGGAGCTGGCGCGGCGGGTGGGGCGGCCTCGGGCGGCGCGGGCGGTGGGCCAAGCGGTGGGGGCGAACCCGATCCCGATCTTGATCCCCTGCCACCGCGTGGTCCCGCGGGCGGGGGGCGTGGGCGGGTTCGGCCCGGGGCCCCATTGGAAGGCCCGCCTCCTTGCGCTGGAAGGGGTGGTCCCGTGATTCGTGATCCGTACGTAAAATGGGTGACGGGTGAGGCGAACCCACGGTTCGCTGGCGAGGCGCGGAGCGCTCCGAGGAACCACGTTCGGTGTCACGGCCTCTAAAGCGAGAACGCCTCGCCGAGGTAGGCGAGGCGGGCGTTGGGATCGGCCAAGATCTCCTCCGGCGTCCCCGCCGCGAGGAGCTTTCCGGCGTGGATGAGGTAGGCCCGGCCCGTGATCCGAAGCGTGTCGCGCACGTTGTGGTCACACACGGCGATCCCGATCCCGGTTGCGGCGAGCCTCCGCACCAGGGCGGCGAGCTCGGCCACGGTGAGCGGATCGACCCCGGAGAACGGCTCGTCGAGGAGGAGGAACGCTGGCTTGGTCACGAGAGCCCGGGCGGTCTCCACCTTGCGCCGCTCCCCGGCGGAGAGCTTCCCCACCGGCCGGTCCAGGAACCCCCCGAGCCCCAGCTCCTCCACCACCTGGTCGACCCGCCCGTTCCAACGGAGCCTCGCCCCCTCCAGGGCCAGGCGCAGGTTCCCCGCCACCGTGGCCCGCAGGAACACCGACGGCTCCTGAGGGAGGTAGTGGATCCCCATCCGCGCCCGCCGGAAGAACGGGAGCCCCGTGATGTCCCGGCCGTCCAGCCGCACGGTCCCCTGGGTCGGCCGGAGGAACCCGGCCAAGAGGTAGAACGTCGTGGTCTTGCCGGCCCCGTTGGGACCAAGGAGCCCGGTCACCTCCCCGGCCCGGAACGCGAGGGACAGGCCGTCCACCGCCCGCCGCCGGCCGAACGCGCGAACAAGCCCCTCGCCCTCAAGGATTCCGGACAAGATATGCCCCCCGCACGCTCAGCCGGCCCTCCCCCGGCCAGGCCGAGAGAGACCCCCCGACCAGCACCACCCCATGCCCAACCATGAACACCCGGGACGCCAGGAGGAGGCCGCCCTCGAACAGGTACCGCCCGTCGGCGAACTTCACCTCCCACCCGTCCAGGGTGGCCTGGACGTCCACGAGGTCGATGCCCTCGCCCAACGCCCAGCGGGCTTCGGCCGCGACGAGGGACATCCCCTCCCGCGTGGCGCGCAGGCCCACGAGGACCAGCCCCCCGGACCACTGGGCGAGGTCACAGGTAAAGGAGATCCCCTCCCCTTCGCCGGTCACATCCCCAACCAGGGTCCACGCCCGGCCAAACCGGTCGGCGCGGATGGCATGGGCGGCGATCACCACGGCTACCTCGCCCGCGTGGAACAGGCGCACCTCGACCCCCTCCCCTTCCCAGCCCTCGTCGGTGCGGGCGAGGTACGTCATGCGCACCTCCCACCGTGGCCGCCCGTCCACGTCGTACACGGTCAGCCATGGCGCCTCCACCTGCACCGGCTGAGCGGCGAGAGCGAGGGAGAAGATCAGCGGGACGAGGAAGCGAGGCATGCCTGGACGAACCCGAGGAACAGGGGATGGGGGCGAAGCGGCCGAGAGCGGAACTCGGGGTGGTACTGGACCCCCACATACCACGGGTGGTCCACCGCCTCCATCGCCTCCACCAGCCGGCCGTCCGGGGACAGGGCCGAAGGCCGCAGCCCCACGGCGGCGAACGCCGAGAGGTACTTCGGGTTGAACTCGTACCGATGCCGGTGGCGCTCGGCGATCTCGTCCTGGCCGTACAGGCGGTGGACGAGGCTCCCCGGGGCGAGCACCGCCGGGTATTCCCCGAGCCGCATCGTCCCCCCCTTGGCGGCGACCTTCCCCTGCTCGGGGAGGAGGTCGATCACCGGGTGAGGGGTTCCCGGATCGAACTCGGTGGAGTTGGCCCACGGCCAGCCTAGGACCTCCCGGGCGAACGCGATCACCGCGCACTGCATGCCCAGGCAGATCCCGAAGAACGGCACCCCCGCCCGGCGGGCATAGCCCGCGGCCAGGACCTTGCCCTCGATCCCCCGCTCCCCGAACCCGCCCGGGACGAGGATCCCCGCCAGGCCACCGAGCGCCCCTTCCCCCTCCTCTTCCACCCGGGCGGCCGGGACCCAGGCGATGTCCACTTTCGTCTCCAGGGCCGCCCCGGCGTGGTGCAGGGCCTCGATGATGCTCAAATACGCGTCACGCAGCTCCACGTACTTGCCCACGATCCCGATGCGCACCGGGCGCGAGGGGTGGCGCAGCCTGTTTACGAACGACTCCCACGCCGCCAGATCCCCGCCCTCGGCCGGCAGCCCAAGGCGGGCCAGGAGCTTCACGTCGAACCCCTCCTCCCGCAGGGCCAGGGGCACCTCGTAGATGGACGGAAGATCGCGGCCCTCGATCACGTGGTCGGGGGCGACATCGCAGAACAGGGCGATCTTCGCCCGCAGCCCCTCGGGAAGGGGCACCGGGCACCGGGCAACCACGAAGTCCGGTTGGATCCCGACCGCGCGTAGCTCCTTCACCGAGTGCTGGGTGGGCTTGGTCTTGAGCTCCCCGGTAGTGGAGAGGACGGGCACGTAGCTCAGGTGGACCACGGACACGTCCTGGCGCGGCAGCTCATCCCGAAGCTGCCGGATCGCCTCGAGATAAGGCAGGCCTTCGATGTCCCCCACCGTGCCCCCCACCTCGACCACCACCACCTCGGCCCCGGTGGCGGCGAGGGCCCCGCGGATCAGGCGCTTGATCTCATCGGTGATGTGGGGGATGACCTGCACCGTGTGGCCGAGGTAGTCCCCTTGCCGTTCGCGGCCGATCACGTCCCAGTACACCTGCCCGGTGGTGAGGTAGTTGGCTGCCCCGAGGTCCTGGCCGAGGAACCGCTCGTAGTGCCCCACGTCCAGGTCGGTCTCCAGCCCGTCCCGGGTCACGAACACCTCCCCGTGCTCGTAGGGGTTCATGGTGCCGGCATCGACGTTGAGGTAGGGATCGATCTTCTGCAGGGTGACGGCGACCCCACGGGCCTGAAGGAGGCACCCCAACGAGGCGGTGACCACCCCCTTGCCGAGGCCCGACACCACGCCGCCGGTGACGAACACGTACTTGCTCAACGCTTCCATTTTACCCCGGGCCCACCCCGATGCCGAACCGCAGGTTGCGTGCCCCCGATCGATGGCTATAATGGGCGATCAGGAGCGTGATGGGATGGCGATCATCAAAACAGCGCTTCAGGTCCTGTTTCTCCTTGACTGCCTGGCCCTCATGGTCTTGGTGCTCATCCAGATGTCGGAGCATGCCACGCTGGGCGGGGCGTTCGGCGCAGGGATGTCCGCCACCGTGTTCGGTCGGGATGTGACCCGGGATCCGAAGAAGCTGGCCACCGGGGTCCTCGGCGGGGTGTTCCTCGGCCTCGGCCTGATCCTGACCATCCTATAGGGGGCCACGGTGCCGCTCGTTGAAGTTCGAGACCTCAAGACGTACTTCTACACGGAAGACGGGGTGGTCAAGGCCGTCGACGGCGTCAGCTTCGCCATCGAGCCCGAGCAAACCCTGGGGGTGGTGGGGGAGTCCGGGTGCGGGAAGTCCGTGACCGCCCTGTCCATCATGGGCCTGGTGCCGATGCCCCCGGGCAAGATCGTGAGCGGGGCGATCGTCCTCAGGCGGGACGGGAAGAACGTGGAGCTCACCAAGCTCAACCCCAAGGGCAGGGAATACCGGGGCATCCGCGGCAAAGAGATCGCCATGATCTTCCAGGAGCCGATGACCTCCCTGAACCCGGTGTTCACCGTGGGCTACCAGATCATGGAGGCCATCATCCTCCACCAAAAGGTGTCCAAGAAGGAGGCCCGGGAAAAGGCGATCGAGATGCTCCGCCAAGTGGGGATCCCCCTCCCCGAGCAACGGGTGGACGAGTACCCCCACCAGCTCTCCGGCGGGATGCGGCAACGGGCGATGATCGCCATGGCCCTGTCCTGCAACCCGTCGCTCCTCATCGCCGACGAACCGACCACCGCCCTCGATGTCACCATCCAGGCCCAGGTCCTGGATCTCATGCGCGACCTGCAGAAGCGGTTCCGCACCGCGATCATGTTCATCACCCACAACCTGGGAGTGGTGGCGGAGATGTGCGACGAGGTGGTGGTGATGTACCTGGGGAAGGTGGTGGAACACGCCCCGGTGCGCCCCCTGTACCACGACCCCAAGCACCCCTACACCCAAGGGCTGCTCCACTCCATCCCTTCGCTCGCCACCAAGAAGAAGCGGCTGGAGCCGATCAAGGGGGTCGTGCCCGACCCGCTGGACGCGCCGCCCGGGTGCCCGTTCAACCCACGGTGTCCGCATGTGATGGAGATCTGCTCCCGAGAGATGCCCCCCCTCAAAGAGGTGGCCGAGGAGCATAAAGCTGCGTGCTGGCTGTACGCGTAGGGGGTGAAGATGACCGCCGAGATGACAGAGGACAACATCCTGCTCCGGGTCAAGGGGCTCAAGAAGTACTTCCCGGTTCGGCGCGGCGTGCTCCGCCGGGTGGTGGGCTGGGTGAAGGCGGTGGACGATGTGGACCTGTTCATCCCCGCCGGGGAGACGCTGGGCCTCGTGGGGGAGTCCGGGTGCGGCAAGACCACGTGCAGCCGGGCCATCCTGCGCCTGGTGGAGCCCACCGCCGGGGAAGTGTGGTTCCGCTCCAAGACCCTGAACCAAGAGGTGGACATCGCCCGGACCGGCAAGCGCACCCTGAAGCTCCTCAGGCGGGAGATGCAGATCATCTTCCAGGACCCCTACTCCTCGCTGAACCCCCGCATGACGGTGGGGGACATCATCGGCGAGCCCCTCATCGTCCACCGGGTGGCCCGGGGCCGCGAGGTGCAAGAACGGGTGAAGGAGCTCCTGGAGGCGGTGGGGCTGAAGCCCGAGCACATGCGGCGCTATCCCCACGAGTTCTCCGGGGGCCAGCGGCAGCGCATCGGCATCGCCCGGGCGCTCGCGTTGGATCCCCAGCTCGTGGTGTGCGACGAGCCCGTGAGCGCCCTCGATGTGTCCATCCAAGCCCAGGTGCTGAACCTGCTCGAGGACCTCCAGGACCAGTTCAACCTCACGTACCTCTTCGTGGCCCATGACCTCTCGGTGGTGAAGCACATCTCGGACCGGGTGGCGGTGATGTACCTCGGGAAGATCGTGGAGCTCGCGGCTACCGAGATCCTGTTTACGAAGCCGCTTCACCCCTACACCGAGGCGCTGCTTTCCGCGGTGCCGGTGCCGGACCCGGACTACCAGGCGGAACGGATCATCCTCCAGGGGGACGTGCCGAGCCCGGTCAACCCGCCCAAGGGCTGCTACTTCCACCCCCGCTGCCAGTACGCCAAGGAGATCTGCTCGCAAGAGACGCCGAAGTTCAAGGACTACGGCGACAAGCACTTCGCCACCTGCCACTTCGCGTCCTCGCTTGCGCTGCGCGGCGTGAAGACGATGTGAAGGTCCTGATCGGGACGGGGAACCCCGGGAAACTCCGGGAGATCCGCGGCATCCTGGGCCACATCCCGGGGATCGTGTGGCTCACGCCCCACGAGATCCAGGTCCCTGAGGTCGCCGAAGAGGGGGGTACCTTCCACGCCAACGCGGTGGCCAAAGCCCGCACGCTTGCTCGCCTCACCGGCTACCCGACCCTGGCCGAGGACTCCGGCCTGGAGGTGGACGCCCTCGGCGGGGCACCCGGGGTCCGTTCGGCCCGGTTTGCTGGGGAAGACAAGGACCCCGCTGCGAACAACCGAAGGCTCCTTTCGCTCCTCGCGGGGGCCTCCGACCGGCGGGGCCGGTTCCGGACCGTGGCCGCCCTGGCCCTCCCGGACGGGCGGATCTGGACGGCCGAGGGCGTGCTCGAAGGCCGGATCGCGGATGCGCCGCGGGGCAGCGGCGGCTTCGGCTACGATCCTCTCTTCATCCCAGAAGGGGAGACGCGGACCCTGGCGGAGATGAGCCCTGAGGAGAAGAACGCGATCTCCCACCGCCGCCGGGCTCTCGCGGGCCTGCGTTCCGTCCTTTTGGCCCTGGCTCGCGGAGGGCCGCCGCCCACAGCTTCCACTCCGCAAGAAGGCGGCTCAGCGCACAGTACCCCTCCGGAATCGGGGCGAGAAGATGGCGGCAGGCGTTGTAAGCTAGGGCCCGACAACCCCCGCCGCAGAGGAACCGGAACGGGCAATCACGGCACCCAGGGATATCGGCAACCGTGACCCCTCGGATTTGTGCCAGGATCCCGGAGCCCTCGTAGATCGCGGCGAGAGGGCTCTCAGCGAGGCTTCCAGCCTTGAATTCCGGCCCCATGAGGCCTTGGCATGGGTATACCACCCCATCGGAACCTACGGCGATCACCCCAAATGCCGCACCACACCGATCCCGCCAGAGGGCGTCCATTCCACTCCAGGGATCGACCCCCTGCACGATG